>DATGDO010000252.1:0-5934 GCA_035310805.1 Solirubrobacterales bacterium | reverse complement strand
GAGGAGCGCTTCGCCGCCCCCGCCACCCTGCAGGAGATGGTGGATGCCGGCGACTTCGGGCGCAAGTCGGGCAAGGGGTTCTACGATTACTCCGGCGACAAGCCCGCCCCGGTGGACTCAGGGAGCTAGTCGAGCTCAAGGAGGGCCAGAGCATGCCAGTCGACCAGACCAGCCTCGACCGCATCAGGAACGCAACCTTCCCGTCCGCGCGGCGCGGCTACGACAAGCATGAGGTCGAGAAGTTCCTCGCGCGGCTGGCCGATTGGCTGGAGACCGGCGCCGGCGACGAGTCCCGCTCGGACACCGTCAAGCGGGAGCTCGAGCGGGTGGGGCAGAGGACGGGGGCGATCCTCGCCCAAGCCGAGGAGAGTGCCCAGCAGATCCGTGCGGAGGCCGAGGAGGAGGCTCGCGGCACGATCAACACCGCGAACATGGAGGCCGAGGAGACTCGGACCGAGGTGGACAATTACGCGAGGGAGACCCGAACCTCTGCCGACTCCTATGCCGCGCAGACTCGCCAGGCGGCGGAGGAGGTGCTTTCCTCCGCTCAGGCGCAGGCGGACGCGAAGGCTCGCGAGGCCATCGAGGCCGCCCAGGCGCAGTCCCGCAGGATCGTCGAGGAGGGGATGCAGCGGCGCGAGGACCTCGAGGCCGTGATCGCCGACCTGGTCCGCCGTCGCGACGACGTGCTGGCGGACACCGAGGAGCTTGCCGCCAAGCTCACCACCGCCGTCTCCGAGCATCGGCCCGAGCCCGGCATGGATCCGTTCGACAAGCCGGAGGAGTTCGATCCGCTGGACCGCGAGGACGCCGACGGCGAGGCTCAGTTCGAGGAGGGGGCCCCGCGGGACGAGGGCGCCGAGGCCGAGACCGCGGTCCGAGATGCCGAGTCCGAGCACGAAGCGGACCTGAGAACCTGAGGCTGCTGTGAGCGACGTCAGGGCGGCCCTCGACGCCGCGCTGGAAGGGGGCCCGGAGCGGCATCGGAAGAAGGTCGCCGAGCAGCAGAAGCTGCCTGTCCGAGAGCGGGTCGCCCGTCTGATCGATCCGGACTCCCTCGCCGAGGAGGGCCTGCTCGCCAACTGGGAGCAGGAGGGCCTGGGCGCCGACGGCGTCGTCACCGGGATGGGAACCGTGGGCGGCAGGCCGGTGGCCCTGATGGCTAACGACCCCGCGGTCAAGGCGGGGTCCTGGGGTCCGAAGACGGTGGAGAAGATTCTGCGCGTCCAGGAGCGGGCTCATGCGCACCAGGTCCCGATCGTCTACCTGGTGGACTCCGCCGGCGCCAGGATCACGGATCAGGTCCGGATGTTCCCTGGCCGCCGCGGTGCGGGCCGCATCTTCCACAACCAGGTCCGGCTCTCGGGGCAGGTGCCGCAGGTCTGCCTCCTGTTCGGGCCCAGCGCCGCCGGCGGCGCCTACATCCCCGCCTTCTGCGACGTGGTCATCATGCGCGACGGCAACGCCTCGATGTACCTCGGCTCGCCGCGAATGGCCGAGATGGTGATCGGCGAGCAGGTCACGCTCGAGGAGATGGGGGGTGCGCGGATGCACACCTCGGTCTCCGGGTGCGGCCATTTCCTGGCAAGTTCCGACGAGGACGCGATCGACCTGGCCCGGCGCTACCTCTCCTACATGCCGGCGAACTGGCGGGAGGAGCCGCCGGCCGCGCCGCCCGCCGACCCCGAGGAGGGCCTGACCGTCTCCGAGATCGTCCCGGACAACGAGAAGGACCCGTTCGACGTGAAGGAGCTGATCCGGGCCGTCGTCGATGCCGACTCCTTCTGTGAGGTGCACGATCGCTGGGCGAAGGAGGTGGTGGTCGGATACGCGCGGCTCGACGGCCGGGTGATCGGCCTCGTGGCGAACCAGCCGAAGGTGAAAGGGGGAGTCCTCTTCGTCGACTCGGCCGACAAAGCGGCGCGATTCATCATGACCTGCAACGCCTTCAACGTCCCGCTGCTCTTCCTCGCCGACGTGCCCGGGTTCATGATCGGCAAGGACGTCGAGCGTCAGGGCATCATCAGGCACGGCGCCAAGATGATCAGCGCCGTCTCGGAGGCGACCGTGCCGAAGCTCTCGGTCGTCGTGCGCAAGGCCTACGGCGCCGGCCTCTACGCGATGGCGGGGCCCGCCTTCGAGCCCGACGCCTGCCTGGCCTTCCCGCAGGCGCAGATCGCCGTGATGGGTCCCGAGGCGGCGATCAACGCCGTCTTCTTCAACCAGATCCAGGAGATCGAGGATCCCGCTGAGCGGGAGCGCTTCGTCAGCCAGAAGCGCGAGGAGTATGCCGAGGACATCGACATCCTCCACCTCGCCTCCGAGCTCGTGGTCGACGCCGTGATCGAGCCCGACCAGCTGCGGACCGAGCTGGTCCGGCGCTACGCGCTGGCCGCGGTCAAGGACCGCAGCTTCGCTCGCCGGCGTAACCCCGTTACTCCGGCCTAGGTCCAGGGGTTGCGTCCGAGGCGAAAGCCGGGGAGGGCCGCGGGACGCCCGCCGAATCAGGCTGGCCGTCGGCTCAGAATCCCGGCGAGCTCGGTGAAGTAGTCGAGCGAGGCGGGGTTCGCGAGCGAGTCGCGGCTGGCGGCACGCCGGGGTGGGTCGCCCATCAGGATCCGCTTGACCGGGACCTCGAGGACCTTGCCGCTCAGGGTCCGAGGCACCTCGGCGATCTGGAAGATCTCGTTCGGGACGTGGCGCGGCGAGCACTGCTCGCGAATCCGGCTCTTGATCTCGCCTGCCAGCTCGTCGTTCAGCTCCGCTCCCTCGCGCAGCACCACGAAGAGCGGCATCCATCCCTCCGTTTCCGGCTTCGGGACGTCGACGACGAGCGAGTCCAGGACCTCCGGCACGTCGGCCACCGCCCGGTAGATCTCGCTGGTCCCCATCCGGATGCCGCCGCGGTTGATGGTCGAATCCGAGCGGCCGTAGATGATCGCCGTGCCTCGCGAGGTGATCTCGATCCAATCCCCGTGGCGCCAGATGCCCGGATACATCTCGAAGTAGCTGGCGCGGTACCGCGCGCCGTCCTCGTCCCCCCAGAAGAAGACCGGCATCGACGGCATCGGCTCGGTGATCACGAGCTCGCCGACCTCGTCGATCACCGAGTTTCCCTCCTCATCGAACGCCTCGACCTTGGCGCCGAGTGCGCGGCCCTGGAGCTCGCCCTTGTAGACCGGCAGAATCGGTACGCCTCCGACGAAGGCCGTGCAGAGGTCCGTGCCGCCGCTGGTCGAGAACAGCCAGGTGTGCTGACCGACGTGCTCATAGATCCAGTCGAAACCCTCGGGCGAGAGGGGCGAGCCGGTGGAGCCGACTGAGCGCAGCCGGGAGAGGTCGCGCCCCTTGCCCGGCTCGACGCCGTCCTTCATGCATGCCGCGATGTAGGCCGCGCTGGTCCCGAAGCAGGTCATGCCCGTTCGCTCCGCCAGCTCCCAGAGCACGCCCATATCGGGGTAGCCGGGGCTCCCGTCGTAGAGAACGATCGAGGCCGGGGTGAGCAGTCCGCCGACGAGGAAGTTCCACATCATCCAGCCGGTGGTGGTGAACCAGAAAAGGCGGTCGCCCGCCTGCATGTCGAGGTGGAGATGGCCCTTCTTGAGCTGCTCGAGCAGGATCCCCCCGTGTCCCTGGACGATCGGTTTGGGCAGCCCGGTGGTACCGGAGGAGTAGAGCACCCAGAGCGGGTGGTCGAAGGGCACCCGATCGAAGCTGAGCTCGGCACCTGAGCCGAGCTCGAGCAGCTGGCCCCATGTGATCGGCGGCGCCACCTTCCGGGGTTCCTCGAGCCTGGAGAGCTCGGGCGAGGCGCTCAGGTAGGGGACCACGACGATGCGATCCAGGCTCGGCATCTGCGCGGCGACCTCCGCGACGACGTCGAGGCGGTCGAAGTCCTGACCCCCATAGCGGTAGCCGTCCACGCACAACATCAACTTGGGCTCGATCTGCGCGAAGCGGTCGACGATGCTGCCCGGGCCGAAGTCGGGGGAGCAGCTCGACCAGATCGCTCCCAGGCTGGCGGCGGCCAGGAAAGCGATCAGGGCCTCGGGACCGTTGGGGAGGTACGCGACGAGGCGGTCGCCTTCACTCACCCCGAGGGCCTGCAGGCCCTCACGCACGGCGCCGACCCTCTCCCGCAGCTCGCCCCAGCGCAGCTCGCTGAGCCCGCGCAGCTCGGACGCGTGGAGCACGGCGACCTCGTCGTCGGCCTTGCCGCGGAAGATGTGCTCGGCGTAGTTGAGCCGGGTGCCCTCGAACCAGCGGGCACCCGGCATCACGCGTTCAGGCAGGACCTGCTCGTACGGAGACTCCGAGATGACCTCGAAGTACTCCCAGAGCGTTCCCCAGAACTCCTCGACCTCGGTGACCGACCAGCGCCAGAGCGCGTGGTAGTCCTCGAAGTGGAGGTCACGGTTCTCGGCCAGCCAGTGGATGTAGCGCGTGAGCTGGGATCGCTCGACCGTCTCGGGCGTGGGCGCCCAGAGGACCTCCGCCTCGATCGTGCTCTCCTCCACGGACCGATCTTTACACGCGCTCGGCGGTCGCGGCCGGCGGCCCGACCGTGGGGGCGGCGCGGCCTGCGTCTCGATCGATCAAACGAGCGAGGGAGACGATGAAGCCGGTGGCTCTGCTGAGGGCCTCCGCGTCGACGCGCTCCGGCGTGTCGTCGTGGGTGTGGTACCAGGGGGCGAGGTTGCCGTCCGGCTCCGTGGTTCGAAGGGTGATGGCGCGCATCCGCCGCACGCGGGCCGGGAGCGCGTCGTCGACGAGGGCGTGACGGATCGGGCGGGCCCCGCCCTCGACCACCCCTGAGGCGGCGAGCGCCTCACAGAGCTCGATCAGCTGCGGGTCGTGAGCGAAGCTGGTCACCGCCCCCTGGCTGATCTCGTAGGCAACCTGGCCGTAGGAGACCGAGTCGACGTTGACGAAGGCCGTGGTGGCGCGGTCGAACTCCTTGCGATGGGCCCGCACGAAGGCCCGGCTGCCCTCGCAGAACGACTGCTCGGATCCCGTCATGACGACCCAGACGTCGAGATTCTGAGGCGGGTTCGCGGCAAGCTCCTCGGTCGCCGAGAGGACCGCGGCGACGCCGGAGGCGTTGTCGTAGGCGCCGGGAACGATCTCCGAGAGCGCAATGTCGACGAGCAGGAATCCCGCCACGATCAGGACGATGGTGGGGACTGCCTGGATCGCGGAGAGCCAGGTCGGGTCGAGGCCGGCCATGCGCGCCCCGAGGATCGGCAGCAGGGGGGCGAGGCCGAGCCAGAAGAAGAGGCGGAAGGGGCCGAGCCCGAGGCGGGCGCTCTCGGGGAGCCGTCGGATCTGGGTGGACGCCTTGGAGAAGATGTAGCCGGTCCGGGCCGCGTCGTAGTGGGCGATCAGGACGAGGCGGGCGGGCGCTTCCGGGCGCCCGCCGGGGGAGACGACGTTCTGAGAGATGCGGCGGAAGAGGAGAGAGCGAACGAGATAGAGGCGGGTGTTGAGGTCGAGGTAGGTCGAAACGGCGGCCAGGAGGACCAGGCTGAACCCGACGGCGGGCTGTTCCGTCGCGATCACGCTGCCCACCACCCCCATCCCGGCGTGGATCACGTGGACCACCGCGTACTCGGGATGCGAGAAGAATGGCTCGATCCGGACCTGGCGGCCGATGCCGCGAAGCCGTTCGGCGAGCAGGTTGGCGGCGCGTCGCTCGGCGTCGGTTCCCGGCCCACGCCCCCTGAGTGAGCAGAGCTCGCGAATCAGCTCCATGCGGCCAGCGGAATCCACCGGCGGCGGATTATCGCGCCCGTCGCGGCTGGGGGGCGGGTTATCGTTGATGGCCGCGGCGGCCGGAGTGGCGGAATGGCAGACGCGCGGCACTCAAAATGCCGTGTCCTTCGGGACGTGTGGGTTCGACTCCCACCTCCGGCACCTCCTCTAGGCTCGGCGGAT
>DATGDO010000251.1:0-5594 GCA_035310805.1 Solirubrobacterales bacterium | reverse complement strand
GCGAGGAGATCTTCGGCCCCGTGATGACGATCCTTCCCTACGAGTCGGAGGACGAGCTCGCGGCCCGCGCCAACGCCACCGAGTACGGTCTCGGCGCCTCGATCTGGACCCGCGACATCGCCCACGCCCACAGGTTGGCCTCGGCGATCAAGGCCGGGACGATCTGGATCAACATGCCGAACCCGGTCGACCCCGCCGCGCCGTGGGGCGGGTACAAGGCGAGTGGTTGGGGCCGCGAGATGGGCAAGCACGCGCTCGAGCTCTACACCGAGGTGAAGAGCGTCTGGACCTCGCTGGAGTGAGGCGGGCCCGAAGCGGCTGGATGCAGCGCCCCTAGCGATCCGCCGCGTAGTGCTCTGCCCGCTTGCCCGAGGGCTCGTCGCGGGTGCCGGCAACGGCGGCGTCGATCAGGGTCGGGGCGCCAGAGGCCAGCGCCTCGGAGACCGCCCGCGAGAGCTGCTCGGCGCTGTCCGCGGACCGGGACTCCACGCCGAGCGAGCGGGCCAGCCCGATGAAGTCGATCTCGGGGTCGGTCAGGTCCATGCCGACGTAGCTCTCGCTGGGGTCGGCGACGACACTGGCGATGCCGCGCTTGCAGGCGGCGTACTCGCGGTTGTTCATCACCACGAGGACGAGCGGAACGTCGTAATGGGCCGCGGACCAGAGGCCCTGGATCGTGTACATCGCGGTCCCATCCCCGACGACGGAGACGACGGGATCATCGGGGCGAGCCATCTTCACCCCGATCCCTGCTCCCAGCGCCCAGCCGAGAGCCCCGCCGACCGAGTGGTGGTAGCAGCCTGGTCGGTCTGCGGCGAAGACGCGGCGGACCTCGAGGCCGGTGGTGATCGCCTCCTCGATCATGATCGTGTCCTCGGGCAGGCCGGCGACCAGCGCCTCGGCAGCCGTGGACGCGTCCATCGGCTCGGCGGTGGAGGTGGGAGGGGCGCTTGGTCGCGAGCGGTCTCCACTCCGCTCACGCGCAGCCGCGATGCGGGCCTCGGCCTCGGGACAGCGCCCGGCGACCATCCGGCTCAGTGCGCGAACCGTCGGGACGATCCCGCCGTGCAGAGCGATCGAGGCCGGATAGTTGCGGCCCAGCTCCGAGCGATCGGAGTCGAGCTGGAGGATCCGGGTCCGCTCGGGGATCGGAGTCGCCTCCGTGTAGTAGTGCGCCGAGAAGGCGTGGCTGCCGACCAGGAGGACGACGTCGTGCTTGGCGAGCTTCTCCCGGATCAGCTCGTCGACCGGTGGCAGCATCCCGGCCGAGAGCGGGTGGGTGGCCGGGAAGTCGACGCAGTCGTACATCGGCTCGTGGAAGACGGTCGCCCCCAGAGCCTCCGCCAGCTCGACCAGCTCGCCGACCGCGCCCTTGCGGCCCACCCCGTCGCCGGCGACGATCGCCGGGGCCCCGGCGCCGAGCAGCGCCTCGGCGACGTCCTCCACGCCCTCGGCCACGCCGAGCCCACGGACCTCCGTCCGGTCGGGCAGCGGCCCCTCCAGCTCCTCCTCCAGCACGTCGACCGGGATCGAGACCATCACCGGGCCGGTCGGATCGGTCTGCGCGAGCAGGAAGGCGCGTCGCATCAGGGTCGCAAGGTCCTCGACCTGGTTCACCTCGACCGCGTCCTTGAAGGCGCCCTGGGCGAGCGCCAGGAGGTCACCGCCCAGCATCGGGTCGTGGACCAGGTGACGGCGGTCCTGCTGGCCGACCGTCACCACCATCGGCGTCCGGGCCCGCCGGGCGTTCAGCATGTTCGCCAGCCCATGGGCGAGCCCGGCGGCGATGTGCAGGTTGAGGAAGGAGGGCCGGCCGGTGGCGCGAGCGAAGCCGTCCGCCATCGAGACGGCCGTGCCCTCGTGCAATCCGAGGTAGTAGTGGAACTCGGGGATACGCGCGAGCTCGTCCATGAAGGGCAGCTCCGTGGTGCCCGGGTTGCCGAAGACCCGATCGACCCCCTCGCTCTGGGCCAGGTCGATCAGGTATCTGGCGGCCTTCACTCGGTGCCCCTTCTCCGAAGGTCGCGGGGAAGAAGCACTAGATCGGGTATTCGCGCGGCGTGCCCTGGATCATCGTCCAGTGGATGTGGGTGAACTCCTCCAGCGCCGCCCGACCGCCGAACCGCCCCCAGCCGCTCTCCTTGACGCCACCGAACGGCATCTGGGGCTCGTCGTGGACGGTGGAGCTGTTGACGTGGAAGATCCCGGCCTCGATGCGTTGCGCGACGTCGAGGGCGGTCGGGATGTCGCGGCTGAAGACGGCACCCGCAAGGCCGTACCGGGTGTCGTTCGCGATCGCGATCGCCTCGTTCACGTCCGTGTACTCCAAGATCGGGACGATCGGCCCGAACGACTCCTCGCCGTAGATGCGCATCTCCGGCGTCACCTTGGTGAGTACCGTCGGCTTGTAGCAGGGCCCCGCGGCCTCGCCGCCGGTCGCCACCTCGGCGCCCTTCGAGACGGCGTCCTCGACCAGCTCGGTGACGCGGTCGAGCGAGGCCCTGTTGATCAGCGGCCCGATCTGGGTCTCCGGGTCGCTCGGGTCGCCGATCTTGAGTGCGCTCGCCTTGGCCACCAGGCCATCGGTGAACTGCCTCGCCACGGAGCTCTCGACGATGATCCGCTCGGTCGCCATGCAGATCTGGCCCTGGTGCATGAAGGCGCCGAAGTTGGCGGCCGCGACCGCCTCATTCAGGTCGGCGTCCGCCATCACGATCATCGGCGCCTTGCCGCCGAGCTCCAGCAGGCATCGCGTCAGGTAGCGCCCGCACTTCTCGGCGATGATTCTCCCGACCTGGGTCGAGCCGGTGAAGTTGATCCGCCGCGTGCCCGGATGGGCGATCAGGGCCTCGACCACCTCGGCGGCGTCGCTGGGGTCGTTCGTCAGGTAGTTGACGACGCCCTCGGGCGCACCGGCGTCCTGGACGGCGCGGACGACCTGCGCGTGGGTCCGCGGGCAGAGCTCCGAGCCCTTCAGGATCACCGTGTTGCCGAAGGCGAGCGGTGTCGCGATCGCGCGGGTGCCGAGGATCACCGGAGCGTTCCACGGCGCAATCCCGACCACCGGCCCGACCGGCTGACGGCGCGCGAGCGCCATCGCGCCCGGGATGTCCGACGGGATCATCTCGCCGATCACCGAGTAGGCCTGCGCGCTGGCCTCGCGCAGCATGCCGCTGGCCAGCTGGACGTTGAACATGCCCCAACCGAAGGTGCCGCCGGTCTCCTCCGTGACGATCCCCGCGATCTCCTCGGCGCGCTCCTGCATCAGGTCGGCGGCGCGCAGGAGGATCTCGCGCCGCGGGGCTGGTGGCCCGTGGCCCCATGCCTCGAAGGCATCGGCCGCCGCCTTGACCGCGAGGTCGACGTCGTCCGGGCCGGCCGCGGCAGCATGCCCGGCCACCTCACCCGAGTACGGGTTGGTCTGCTCGAACTCCCGCCCGGACTTGGGCCCGACCCACTCACCCCCGATCAGGAGGTTCTGCTGCTCAACCGCAATCGCCATCGTCCACTCTCCTCACTCGAGGTCTTCCGGCCCGGCGCAGCCGCCGAGCGCGAGATACAGGTCATATTGTCATACCTGATCTCGCGCGCCAGTAGCCGGCAAGACGATTTCCCGCAGGGCGTCGGCCTGTAGGCTTCGCTCCTGATGAGCCGGCCTCCCGAGCAGGATCAGCGCAAGTCCCGCTGGGAGCCCCCGCCCGACTCGGACCTGATCGGCATCCCCCTTGTTCTGGGCATGGCTGTGGCCCTCCTTGCGATCGCCTTGGCGTTCGTCTTCCTCGGCGGCTGGGGTGGACTGATTGTGATCGGCGTGGTCTTGATCGCCGCTCTCGCGATCAGCTATCGCGTCGTCACCAGTTCGGAGAACTAGGTAGGTCGGCCCGGTCCTAGGAGCTGACCGGCTCGCTGGCCTCGGTGGTCTCCTCGGCGTCGACCGAGCGCTCGCCGGGCTCCTCCTCCGGAGGGAGCTCGCCGCCGCGGGCGGTCCCGGCGATCAGCTCGTCGGGCGCCCGCTCCTTGGGGACGAAGCCCGACTTCATGCCGAAGTAGACGGCCTGGGGGTGGTGGGCGATGATCGCCACCGTCGACTGCTCGGGCATCAGCGCGTAGCCCTCGGAGAGGCTGATCCCGATCCGCCCGAGGTCGAGCAGGCGCCAGACCTTCTCGTGCCCGGACTGGTCGGGGCAGGCGGGGTAGCCCCAGGAGTAGCGCCGGCCCTGGTCGGCGTCGATGGCGAGCTCGCGACGCACCTCGGCGTGCAGCCACTCGGCGAGGCCCTCGGCCGCCTGAACGCCCAGGCCGTGGGTGAAGAGCTGCTCGGCGAACTCGCCGTCGCGCTCGAGCTGCTCGATTCGCTCGCTGACCTCAGGCCCGACCGTGACGCCCTGTAGGGCGACGACGTCGCGCTCGCCGGACTCGAGCTCGGAGAGCGGGCGGAAGAAGTCGGCCAGGCAGATCCGGTCGTGCCTCGGCTGCCGCGGGAACGCGAGCCGCTCGATCTCGTGCTCGTGGTCCTCCGGGTCGAAGATGACGAGCTCGTTCCCGTCGGCCGCGGCCGGGAAGTAGCCGAGGCGGGCCCGCGGGTTCAGGTAGTCCTGCTCGCGCCACATGCGCTCGAGACGAGGGGCGAATCCCTCCTCGCCATCGTGGCCGTGGATGATCCGGCGCCACTGCTCGCCCTTCTTGCCGCGTCCGCCCCAGTGAAGCTTGAAGAGGACATGGCGGTCGAGGTAGGGGAAGACGTCGTCGAGATCGACCTCGATCTCGCGCACGCCCAGGAAGGGAGGCTCGGGGATCGGGACGTCGGTGCGCACTGCCGAGCGCACGCTGTCGTCGGTGGTCGGCGGCCCGTCGTCAGCTCGCTCGCCCCTCTGCCGCAGCGCCTTCGCCTCTGAGCGGATTCGCTCGACCAGGGCGGCGCGCCGGTCGGCGTCGATCAGGTCGTCCATCGTGTCAAGCCCGACGAAGGCGTCCTTGCAGTAGAAGACGCCCGGCTCGTAGATCTCCTCGGACTCCCTGCCCGCGGGGTAGAGGATCCGGCGGCCAAAGTCGCGGTTGATCGCCGCCCCGCCGATCAGGACCGGGAACCCGAGTCCCTTGACGTGCAGCTCCTGCACGCAGGCCGGCATCTGCTTCGAGGTGGAGACGAGCAGCGCGGAGAGGCCGATCGCGTCGGCCTCCTCGGTGATCGCCGAGTTGATGATCACCTCAACCGGGACCTGCTTGCCGAGATCGACGACCGTGTAGCCGTTGTTGGTGAGGATCGTGTTGACCAGCGACTTGCCGATGTCGTGGACGTCGCCGAACACGGTCGCGATCACGACCTTGCCCTTCGTGTGGCCCTCGATCCGGTCGAGGTAGTTCTCGAGCTGCGCGACGGCGCGCTTCATCACCTCCGCCGACTGCAGCACGAACGGCAGGATCAGCTCGCCGGCCCCGAACTTGTCGCCGACCTCCTTCATCGCCGGCAGCAGCACCTCGTTCAGCACGCGCACGGCGACGGCCGACGTGTCGGGGTTCGGATAGCTGTAGCCCGGCTGGGCGAAGAAGTTCGCGATGCCGGTGGCCTCGCGCACGCCCGCCGCGATGAGCTC
>DATGDO010000250.1:0-7264 GCA_035310805.1 Solirubrobacterales bacterium | reverse complement strand
CTTTCGCGGATCGATCTCGCCGACGATCGTTGCGCGGGCCCGCAGGGGCGGGTCTGCCGCGCCATCCGGAAAGGAGATTCGCAGGCGGGAGGGGTCGACCCGGTTGCGGCGGGCGGCGTCCACGGCCGCGAGGCGCGCCCGCGAGAGGTACTCCGGCCTGGAGAGATGCCCGGGGTTCGGCGACCCGTCGGGGAGTCTCGGTGGCGCCAGCAGCCGGGGCGCGTCGTCGCGCATGCTGCGCGCGGCGGAGAGGGCCACCAGGTCGGCAGCCCTCTGCGCCCGGCCCCTGCCGGTCGCCGCCCCACCGATCGCCGCCAACGCAAGGGCCGCGAGGATCAGGACCAAACCTGCACCGAGCAGGGCCGGCAGCGCCTGCCCCGCGTTGGGGCGGGCGATTCCCGTCGTCCGCACCGGCCGCCCCAGGCCGAGCAGCCGCCGCGCGACCCCCTCGGCCATCGCGGACGCTCGCCCGCCGGCTCGGACCCCGGACAGCGCGCGCCTCGCGGCCAGCGACGCCGGCGGATGGGTGGCGACGCGAGTGGGCAGCTCCCGCCGCGCCAGCTCCCCGACCGCCAGCGCGGCGAGGGACCGCTCGGCGGGCAGCGAGACCAGCAGGCATCCGCCGGCGATCCCGAGGTCCTCGACCTCGAGCGCCGGGACCCAGAGGCGCCCGGGCAGATGAACGATCGCGAGCTCCGCCTCCGAGGCGGACAGCGCAGCGGCCAGCTCGGCGAGGGCCCGGCCGGCGTCGGGCACCGCGAGGTGGCAGAGGTGACCTCGTGCCGAGGCCCGCCTCCCGGCGCCCCTCAGCGCCTCCTCCACCCGCCGCGCCCCCGCCGCGGCCAGCAGGGTCGGGCCGCGGCGCTGAGCGCCGTTCCCCAACTCGACCAACAGGGTCCCGGCACCGGTCAGGACCGCCGCCTCGACGGCAACGGCCGCGGCCAAACCGAGGCTCGCCCGCCGCTCGGTGCCACTGGCGATCAGCACCGGGATCACGAGGCGGCCCCGCCGGGCGACTTCGACCACGCCTCGGAGCTGACGGTGAGGGCTTCGGCGATCGCCGCGAGGGGGGCCGGCGGCCTGAGCTCGACCCTGACCCGTCCCGCGTCCGCGCTGACGCGGGAGCGACCTCGCGCCCAGGCGGGCAGCGCCTCGCGGGCTGCGCGGCGCGCGTCGTGTCCCGAGGCGCCGGCCAGCGCGCCCGACTCGGCGGCGCCGTCAGCGATCGTCAGCGAGTACCCGACCAGGAGGAGCTGCAGGGCGAGGGCGGCCGCCAAGGCCAGGGCCGGCAGCGCCGCCAGCAGCTCGACCGAGGCCTGGCCCTCGAATGCGCTACGAGGCCGCATCCCCGTCGAGCGTCGAGGCGGCGGTGACGGAAGGCATCGAGATGCCGGGGATCAGCCTCGGGATCCGGACCCTCACCCGCACCCCGTCGCCGGAGCGGACGACGGCGCCGTCGCGCAGCGCGCCCGGCAGCGCCAGCCGGGCGGCCGCCTCGGCGTCCGAGCCGACCTCCTCGGCGCGTGCCCCGGCCCGCGCCGCGTTCCCGGCCGACCAGAGCGCCCAGCCAACGACAACGGTCTGTCCTGCGAGCACCAGGCAGACGGCGAGGGCGGGCAGGACCGCGACGAACTCCACCGAGGCCTGCCCGGCGTCGTTCGCTCCCTTGCGCCTCAAGCTCGGCATTGGCCGAAGCTAGGCACCAACCCGTGACGCGATTCGCGCGACGCGAGTCGAGTCGGTGACGAGTCAGCGCCGGCTCAGAGTCGCCGGACCGCCTATGAGTAGGTCGTCGCTCCTCGCCAGATCAGCAGGATCACCCCGACGCAGGCGGCCAGCAGCGCGATCCAGAGCAGCACGCCGCCGCTCCAGGAGGCGAAGTCGTCGTAGGCCACCACCAGGAGCGCGATCGCCCCGACCGCGCCGAAAAGACCGGCCTTGCGACCATCGGAGAGCGTCGCCAGGGTGAGCTGCTGCTCGCGGTAGACCCGGTAGGCGAGCCAGGCGATCGCCGTCAGGAAGATCATCATCAGCGCCGAGAGGACCGTCGCCGCGGCGGCGCCGCCGCCGGGAAGAAAGTCGATCGCCGCGGCCAGCGCCGCGATGATCGCCACGTTTCTGACCGTCTGCAGCACTGCGGCGATTCTAGGCGAGCAGCCCGGCCGGGAATCGCCGCTGCCGCGGATCCTTGCGCCGTCAAGGACCTGTCGATGCGCTTGCCTTCTTTGCGGCAATCCGGCCGGTCCAAAATTGAGATTCCGCCGGATCACCGTTAGCGTGCGCTCGATGGCTGAAGTCTCGACACCACCCGGGTCTCGAAAGGACTCGGATCTCGCCATCGCCGCGCTCCGTTTCGCCCGCCGAGTCCATCTGGGCCAGTACCGGAAGCAGACCGGCGAGCAGTTCGTGGAACATCCGATCGCAGTTGCGCGCCTGCTCTCCGAGTCAGGTTACGACGGGCAGCTGATCGCGGCGGCCTACCTGCACGACGTCGTCGAGAAGACGAAGGTGGAGCCGGAAGAGATTCGGGAGCGGTTCGGACCCGGCGTCGGCGTACTGGTCGACTGCCTGACCGAGGATCCCGAGATCCCGGGATACGCCGAGCGCAAGCGTGCGCTACGCCGGGCGATCCTGGAGGTCGGCGGCGACGCGGTGATCGTCTACGCGGCCGACCGCGTCGCCAACATGCACGACTGGCTGAAGGTGGCGCCGGCGGACCGCCCGGGGTGCGGTGAGCGGCTGGGGACGACGCTCGACGAGCGCCTCCAGCTCTGGGCCGAGGACCTCGAGGAGCTCCGCGACTTCGACCCGGAAACACCCTTTCTGAGCGAGATCGAGTCCGAATTGGGTGCCCTTCGAGCCGAAGCTCCCGTCTGATCCGAACCCACTTAATCCGCGCTTATCCCCGACCCTCACGCTACCCAACTGACTATCCTGCCCTCGCCGCGAAGCCCGCGGAGCCGCCGCCAAGCCGCGCCTGATTCCTGACCCCCGCCGACCACAGCCAATTCGCGATCGGCTTTGATCGCCGTGACCTGCCCAGGCTGCACGAGCTCTGGGACGAGATCGTGCTCTCCGAGCGCTGGTCGGAGGGCGAGATGACGTCGCGCTTCGAGACCGCCTGGGCCAAGCTCCACGGCCTCGGCTCGGTCGCCACCGGCGGCTGGACAGGCGCGGCGCTGGCCGCCCTGGACTTCGCGGGCGTCCGCGGCCAGAAGGTCCTCTGCCCCTCCAACACCTTCATGGCGACCACGCTCTCGATCATCCACTCGGGCGGTGAGCCGGTCTTCGTCGACTGCAACCGGGAGGATCTCTGCATGTCCTTCGAGGACTTCGAGCGGAAGGCGGAGAGACACAAGCCCCGCGCTGCGGTCCTGGTGCACATCGGCGGCCACATCGCCTTCGACGTCGAGCGGATCGCCGACTTCTGCCGGGCCGAGGGCATCTTCCTGCTCGAGGACTGCGCCCACGCGCACGGCGCCCGCTGGAGCGACCGGCGGGCGGGCTCCTGGGGGGACGCCGGCGCCTACTCCTTCTACGCGACCAAGACGATCTCAACAGGCGAGGGCGGCATGCTCGTCTCCGGCCGCGAGGAGCTGCTCGAGCACGCGCGCGCCTTCCGCAACTACGGCAAGCCGGATCACGAGATCGAGGGCCTCAATCTGCGGATGAGCGAGTTCACGGCGGCTATCGGCCTCGTGCAGACGGAACGGCTCGAGGAGATCGTCGAGCGCAAGAACGCCGTCGCGCGCGAGCATCTCGACCCCGTCTACGGCTCCCGCCTCGAGCTGCCCGAGGGGATGACCTCGGGTCTCTACAAGTACATCGTCTTCGAGCCGATCGAGCGCTCGACGGGCAAGGTCTACGAGGATCCCTGCCACCGGATCATGGGGACCGGCGACGAGCTCCCCAACACCGACTGGGTCGCCGAGAACCACTGGTGCGTGCCGCTCTACTACGTGCCTGCCGAAGTTCGCGACGAGGCCCTCAGCGGAGTGACCAGATGACCCGGGTCCTCGTCACCGGGGGCTCGGGCTTCATCGGCTCGCACGTGGTCGACAAGCTCGCCGACGCGGGGTACGAGCCGCGGATCTACGACCTGCGGGAGTCCCCGCATCACGAGCCCGGATCGGTCGACACCGTCATCGGCGACCTCCTCGACCAGGAGACGCTCCGCGTCGCGATGGAGGACTGCGAGGCGGTCGTCCACCTGGCGGCCTACGCGGACGTCAGCATCGTCGCGGAGGAGCCCATGAACGCCGAGGAGGTCAATTCGCGTGGCACGCTGGCGGTGCTCGAGGCCGCTCGCGCCACCCGCACGCGCGTCGTCTACGGAAGCACGGTCTGGGTCTACGGGGGCTCCGGGGACGGCCTGATCGACGAGGACGCGCCGCTCGGGCTCCCCGATCATCTCTACACGGCCAGCAAGCTGGCCGGCGAGATGTACTGCACCTCCTACGCGGAGCTCTACGACGTGCGCTGCACGATCCTTCGCTTCGGCATTCCGTACGGCCCCCGCGCCAGGCCCGCCGCGGTGATCCCGATCTTCGTCTCGAAGGCGCTCGAGGGTGACCCCCTGACGATCGCGGGCGACGGGCTCCAGACGCGCCGATTCGTCTACGTCGACGACCTCGCCGAAGGGGTCGTTGCGGGACTCGTACACGGGGCCGACAACCGCGTCTACAACCTCGCCGGCGAGGAGACCGTGACGATCCGCGAGCTTGCCGAGATCGTCTCCGACCTGATCGAGGGCACCGAGATCGTCCACACGCCCGGCCGCAACGGAGACTTCGGCGGCGCCGTGATCTCGAACGAGCGGGCCGCGCGGGAGCTCGGCTGGCGGGCCTCCACTACTCTGCGCGAGGGCGTCCACCGCTACCTCGCCTGGCTGGAGCTCGATCACGCCCCCGCTGCCGAGCCCGAACCAGCGCCCGAGGTGCCTGCACCCGCGCCCGTTGCCACCGCGACCGAGCTGCAAGGCTGGCCCGGCGCGCCGGCTCCGACCTGGCCCAGCGCCTGGATCGTGACCCTCGCCGCCGTCGCCGGCACGCTGATCCCCTCACTGATCGCCTCCCGCACCGACGACTTCGGCACCGGCCAGGTCGGCTACGTCGCGGTCACCTGCCTGATCACGATCCTCGCCGCCCTCTCCGTGCTGCCGCTCGGGCCTTCTGGCCGGCCGGCGCGCGGCGGCGTCTTCGCCGGCTGGCTGATCGCTGGCTACCTGGTCCTCGAGACGCTCCCCTGGACGCGGAACATCCTCAACCTGGGCATGCCCCACAAGGGCACGATCGCGCTTTGCGCGATGGGCCTCGCGATCGCCCTGGTGGTCGCCGCTGCGGCGATCCGCTGGCGCGACGACGAGGAAGCCGCGACCGACACGGTCTCCTAGGCCGCAACCGGCCGCAGGCCCGCGGCCTCGATCGCCTCGAGGATGGCCGGGATCGCCTCGACCGTGCCGCGCCAGCAGCCGCGCTCGCTGTAGTGGTCGGCGTCGTGGAGCAGGAGGACGTCGCCGCCGGTGAGGTCCTCGGTCGCCTCGGCGGCGATCTCCGCAGCCGACCGGTCCGCACGCCAGTCGTGCGCCCAGCGGGACCAGAGCAATGTCCGCAGGCCCCGGACCGTCACCTCCACCATCCCCGGAAAGCTGAGGATCCCGTACGGCGGGCGGTAGAGCTCCGGGCGCAGCCCGACGGTGTCCTCGATCGCGGCGATACCCCTTTCGAGGTCGTCGACGAAGGTCCGCGGCGCCAGCCTGAGCACGTTGCGGTGGCGATAGCCGTGAATCGCAGCGCTGTGACCGGCCGCGACGATCTCGGCCGCCAGTGCGGGGCTCCGCTCGACCTGCTCGCCGCAGACGAAGAAGGTCGCCTTGGCGTCCCTCGCCTCCAGCGCCGCGAGCACCGCCGGCGTCCCCTCGGGATCCGGCCCGTCGTCGAAGGTCAGCGCCACTCCGCCCGGGTCCTCCATGCGCCGAGGGAGGCCGAGGACCGCGGCGACGGTCGGCACGACCGGGGCAAGGGCCGGCAGCCACCAGGCGGCCGCCGCGGCGGCCGAGCCGATGAGGATTCGCTTGCGGATGGCAGGATGGTGCCACTCATGGACGGGAAGCTCGCCCTCGGCTTCGCGCTGGCGCTAGGGGCCGCCTGCTGTTACGAGACCGGCTACGCGCTGCAGGCGATCGAGGCCCGGAGGGCACCGGCCGAGCGCGCCCTGCGTCCGTCCCTGATGGCCCACCTGCTGACCAGGCCGCTCTGGGTCGGCGCCACGGCCCTCTCGCTGGTCGGCTGGCCCCTGCAGATCCTGGCGCTCGCCCACGCGCCCCTCACCCTGGTCCAGCCCACGCTGGCGCTCGGGCTGCTCCTGCTGCTCGTGCTCGGTGTCCGCATCCTCGGCGAGCCGGTCGGGCCCAGGGAGATCACGGCCGTGGTCCTGATCATCGTCTCGGTCGGGGTGTTCGCCTGGGCCGCCCCCCGCGAGCCCGGCGAGGTGCCACGCGACGCCGGGCTCGTCGTGGCGCTTGCGGTCCTGGCGGCTGTGACGGCCGCCCCATACGCGGTCGCTCTGGCCAGCCGGAGAGCTCTGCCGATGCTGGCGCTGGTCGCAAGCGCCGGCGCGGCCGACGGGATGGCGGCCTTCGTCGCCAAGATCGTCGCCCAGGACGCCTCCGAGGGAGCGCTGCTCGCCGTCGTGGCGTGGGCGGCGCTGGTCGCCGGGGTGGTGCTGATCGGGCTGACGAGCGAGTCGACGGCGCTCCAGCGATACGCCGCGACCCGGGTGGCCCCCACTGTCCTGGTCATGCAGATCGTCATCCCGGTCGTGATGGCGCCGCTCGTCGGCGGTGAGCCTTGGGGCGGGACGCCGCTCGGGGGCGCCGTGCTGGGGATGGCCCTAGCGGCGGTCGCCGTGGGCGCCGGGCTGCTGGCGAGCTCCCCCGCCGTCGCCCAGCTCGCCGTCGGCGAGGCCGAGGACGGCTGACGCCGCCGAGGGGAGCCGCGCGAAGGACTCGTCCGGGGCGGGCTTGGTGGCGAGCGCCCGCTGGAGCGCATCGGCGAGGTCCTCGTGGGAACTGGCCACCTCCGCCAGCCCGAAGCGGGCGTACGCCTCGTTGTTGACACGTAGATGCCCCATCCCCCAGCCGTACGAGACGACGGCGCAACCCCGCATGATCGCCTCCAGGACGGTGAGCCCGGCTGTCGAGTGAACGAGCGCATCGGCCGCCGCGAACCACTCCGGCATCTGCTCGGTGAATCCCTCGAGGACG
>DATGDO010000249.1:0-6797 GCA_035310805.1 Solirubrobacterales bacterium | reverse complement strand
CCGACGTGGCGGCGGCCTTCGACCGGATGGCCGCGGCGGCGCGGCGGGCGGGACTCGACCTCGTGGTCGTTTCGGGCTTCCGCTCCGACGCGGAGCAGGCGGAGCTGTTCGCGCGCCATCCGGACCCGCGCTGGGTCGCACCGCCGGGGCACTCGCTCCACCGCTGCGCGACCGAGCTCGACCTGGGCCCGTCCTCGGCCTACGGTTGGCTCGACGCCAACGCCCCTCGGTTCGGCTTCGTCCAGCGATACAGCTGGGAGGCCTGGCACTACGGCTTCCAAGCGGGGCCGCCGCCGTGCTCGCAGGCCGGCAACGCTGCTTCGGCCGGCTCGCCACTCGGCGATGAGGAGGGGCTGGGACGAAGCTCCGGCGTGCCGGACTTCGTCCCCGTCGCCTACCGGGCGCCACTGCTGCGCTCGGCCTCGCGCTGGAACGTCTCACCGGGGCTGCTGGCCGCGCAGCTGATGGCGGAGTCGGGGTTCAATCCGAGGGCCGTCTCACCAGCCGGCGCGCTTGGGATCGCCCAGTTCATCCCGTCGACCGCGCGCTCGTACGGCCTCCGGGATCCATTCGATCCCGTCGCCTCCATCGAGGCCCAGGCGCACCTGATGTCGGACGTGCTCCGCCGCTTCCGCTCGGTGCCTCTCGCTCTGGCCGCCTACAACGCCGGTGCCGGCGCCGTCGCGGCGTGCGGGTGCATTCCGCCGTATTCGGAGACCCGCGCCTACGTCGTGCGCATCCTCGCCCTCGCCGATGGGGCGGGCACGCTGCTGGCGCCGCCGCTGGAGGTGCGCTTGGTTCGGTAGCTGGCTATGGAGTCGCCGGGTTCGGCTTCGAGGCCGAGACCTCGCCCACGATCTCGAGTCGACTCGAGCTGTACTGGTAGACGTCGAAGACGCCGCTGGTCGGGTCGCCCTGTACGTCCATGTCGATCGGTCCGGAGGCGCCGGTGTAGTCGATGTCCTTGCCGTCCTCGAGCGCCTTGATCGCGTCGGGCAGCTGCTGCCAGCTGAGCCTCTCGCCGCCCGGCGCCGTCAGGTCGATCAGGTGGTCCGCCATCTGCTGCCCGTCGGTCGAGCCGGCGGCGACCGCGGCGAGGTAGCAGAGCACGGTGGCGTCGAACTCCTGGGCGGCGAACGGCGCCAGCTTGACGTTGCGAGGATCACCCGACTTGAAGGCCTGCACGAAGGCCGATGAGGCGCCCTCCCCCTTCGGGGTTCCCGGGGCGAGGGCGCGCATCCCGTCGACCGTGTCGGAGCCGACCTGGTCGGGGAGGCTTGGGGTGACGAGCTGGTCGCTGCCCCAGGCCGTGTTCGGATCCCAGGAGTAGCTGGACGAGAGCGCCGGCGCGAGCTGGGAGAAGCCGGTGAGGTCGTCGATCACCAGGACGGCGTCCGGGCTGCCGGTGGTGAGCTGCTGCGCCTGCGATGAGTAGACGCTCGAACCGGAGTAGCCCGTCGTCCCCGAGTAGCCACTGGTGGACGAGCTGCTGAGGGGCGGCGGCGCCAGCACGATCTGCCCGCCGACGGTGCCGTCCTGGCCCTGCCAGGCCTGGATGAAGTCCTGGGTGAGCGTGTCGCCATAGCTGTCGTTGCTGGCCGCGACGTTGACGGTGTGCCCCTGCGCGCCGCCGAGGTCCCTGTCGATCGCCTTGGAGAGCGCGGACCCCTCGAGCGAGACGGGCAGGGCCGTGCTGTCGACCAGGTCGTGGTCGCTGAGCTCCGAGACCGTTTCGTTGGCCGGGACAGGGGAGATCTCCAGGACCTTGGCCGGAATGACGATGTCCTTGGCCACCTGCTCGACGGCATCGGAGGACCACGGGCCGGTCAGGCAGCTGGCGCGGTCCACGTTGACGAGCTTCTTGGCCGCGGCGGTGGCCGAGTCCGCATCTCTTCCCTGATCCTCGGAGACGACGCGCAAGGTGTGCTCGGCGTCGGCCTCTCCCACCGCCTTCTTGATCTGGTCGACGGCGAGCTCGGAGGCCTTCTCACCCGAGTCCCCGAGCGCCTTGGCATTGCCGCTGATCGGCAGGGAGTTCCCGACCACCAGGTCGAGCTGCTTGGAGCCGGGTCCGTTGCCGCCGCCCCCGCCCCCGCAGGCGGCGAGGCCGAGCGCGAGCGCCAGGCCGGCGCAGGCCATCGTCACCCGATGGATGTCGAACCTGCCTTCCAGGGGCGTATTCATAGCCGCTGCCGCAACGGTAGGGTGCGCGCGATGGCGACCGTGCAGGTTGAAGGGATCGAGGGCCTGAAGGAGCTACAGGGCAGGATTATCGGCCCGAGCGAGTGGCGTGAGGTGACCCAGGAGGACATCGACACCTTCGCGGAGCTGACCGGCGACCACCAGTGGATCCACACGGATGTCGAGCGGGCCAAGACCGAGAGCCCCTTCGGCACGACCATCGCCCACGGCAACCTCACCCTCTCCCTGATCGACGGGATGCGGATCGAGCTCCTGCAGTCGACCGGCTTCAAGCTCGGCGTCAACTACGGCTGGAACAAGGTCCGGTTCCCGGCGCCCGTGCCCTCCGGATCCAGGATCCGCAGCACCGCCGAGGTCGTCGAGATCGAGGAGGTCGGCGGCGGCTGGTGGCAGATCGTCACCCGCTTCACCGTGGAGGTCGAGGGCTCCGAGAAGCCCGCTTGCGTCGCTGACTCAGTGGGCCGGGCACTGCCGGAATAGCTGCCTTTGCGCTGCGAGCCGCGGGGGTCCTGTCGCGGAATCGCGTCGCGGATCGAGGCATCTCACCGCAGACGCGATTCCGCGCCACCCGCGCGAGGCGCGCGTTGGCAGACGGCTACTTCACGGTCAGGGTTCCCTCCATCCCGGCGTCCCTGTGGCCCGGCACGGTGCAATAGAAGGTGTAAGTGCCCGGCTGCAGGTCGACGGTCGCGTTCGCGGTGCCGGAGGAGACCAGGTCGGTCTGACCGAGCACCTTGCCCGACGAATCGGCCACGGCGACGTCGTGCTGCAGGGCCTCCCTGTTGTCGAAGTTGATCGTCACGCTGCCGGCCTTCGCGCTGACGTTCTTCTGGTCATAGGCCAGGGTGCTGCCGCCCGGCGTGGAGATGGCTACCGTCGACCCGCCGCCGCCGGCGCCACCGCCGCCACCGGCGGGCGTCGTGGAGGCGGGGGTCGAGGCCGCGTTCGTCGAGTTGTCGTTGCCGCCGCCGCAGGCAGCCAGGCCGATTGCGGCCAGCGCCGTCACGATCAGCACTGCCAAAGCTCGTCTCATCCGGGTCACCTCTCTCTCGTCACCAGCAGTTGGGCGCACTCTATTACGGCCCCGGGGGCCCGCTGGATTGGTCAGTCGCCCTCAAACTCGGGCTGCTCCCCGGCAAAGAACGCGGTGACACCGCGGCGCAGGTCCTCGGTCCCCATGCTGTCCGCAATCCCGTGCCGCTCGAGCTGCAGGTGGTCGTTGAGCGAGTTCTCGATGCTCTCGTGCAGCAGGCGCTTGGTCATCCGGACGTAGTAGGGGGCCTTGGCGGCGAGCTTCTCGGCCTTTTCCCGGGCGCGGGGGAGCAGCTGATCGGCCGCGACCACCTCGGTGACGAGCCCGGCCTCGAGCGCCGCGTTGGCGTCGAGGTTCGGATCATTGAGCGCAAGCTCGAGCGCCTTGGCGGGCCCGACGAGGCGGGGCAGGAAGTAGGTCATCCCGCCATCCGGGGCGGCGCCGATCCGGCCGTACGCGATCGCCAGGAAGGCCTCCTCAGAGGCGATGCGGATGTCCGCGGAGAGCGCCAGCGACATGCCAGCGCCGGCGGCGGGGCCGTTGACGGCCGCGATCACCGGATAGGGAATCCGGCGGATGTCAACGATCGCGTTGTGCAGTGCCTCGGCGCTGCGGCGCACCTCCGAGGGCAGGTCGACCCTCTCGTCGCTGACCCCTCGCTTGAACCAGTTGACGTCCCCGCCCGAGCAGAACGCGCGGCCGGCACCGGTGATGACCAGGGCGCGGATCGGGGCACGGTCGGCGAGCCAGGCGGCCGCGACGGTGAGCTCGCCGATCAGCTCCGGGCTCATCGCGTTGAGGGTGTCGGGCCGGTTGAGCGTCAGCGTGCCGATTCGTCCGACAACCTCGATCCGAAGCGTCTCGAGCTCGGGTGGATCGCTGCTCAGAAACTGAATCTCGGTCTCTGCGGTATTCGCCATCTTCTGCCTCCTGGGCCGACATCGAGGCGGCTCCTCCAAGATCTGACGGGTAGCTCCTCGCGGTGCGCGATCGCATCGACGGGGGCCCGCCGACTGAGGACCCTACCCTCTTGGATGTGCCGAGGAGCAGCAACGATGCGAGGGCGCGCGCCGGCGCGACCCGTGATCTGTCGGTTCAAAGAAGGGAGCTGCCCGACGCTCCCGGCGTCTACCTCTTCCGCAACAGGGCCGGGGAGGCTCTCTACGTGGGAAAGGCGAACTCGATCCGAAAGCGGGTTGCGTCGCACTTCGCCGGCAAGGGTGCCGGCCGCGGCTCGGGTATGGGCGGCACCGCCGAGCTGATCGACCGCACGGACTCGATCGAGTTCCTGGTCACCCAGAACGAGCCCGAAGCGCTGCTGGCGGAGCAGAGCTTCATCAAGCGCTACCGCCCGCGATTCAACATCCGGCTGCGCGACGACAAGTCGTACCCCTACGTGGGCGTCAGCCTCGACGAGGAGTTCCCGCGCGTCTACTTCACACGCGAGCGCCACCGGCCCAATCGCGCCTACTTCGGTCCGTTCTCGAGCGCCAAGCGGGTGCGCGAGACCCTCGACCTGCTCGGCAAGCTCTTCCAGTACCGGACCTGCGAGGGAGCGGAGCCCGGCCGGCGCTCCGGCGTCCCCTGCCTCGACTACTACATCAAGCGCTGCCAGGCTCCCTGCGTCGGGTACATCGACGGCGAAGAGTACCGCCGCAACATCGACCGGATCGTCGGCTTCCTCTCCGGCCGCTACAAGGAGATCGCCGGGGACCTCGAGGACAAGATGCAGGAGGCCTCCGAGGACCAGGACTTCGAGCGGGCGGCCCTCTTTCGCGACCGGCTCAAGGCGGTTCGGGGGATGATGGAGCGCCAGCAGGTAGCGGGCGGCTCGCTCGGCAGCGCGGACATCATCGGCGTCGCCGTCGAGGGCGGGGACGCCAATGCCCAGGTCTTCCAGGTCCGCGACGGTGTCCTGGCCGAGCGGCAGGGCTTCTATCTCGCCGGCGAGGACGAGGGCGCGGCCGCGGAGCGCGACCCCGGCGAGGTTGCCGAGACCTTCCTGCTCCAGTACTACGGCGCGGCGCCCGCGGTCCCGGGGCGGGTGATCGTCGGGCCCGAGCTCATGGGGCGCACTTCCGTGCTCGCCGAGGCTCTGAGCAGCCAGCGCGACTCGCAGGTCGAGGTTCGGGTCGCCTCTCGCGGAGACCTGCGTCGCCTGCGTGAGCTCGCCGAGAAGAACGCAAAGCTCGCCCTCGCACAGGACAAGCTCCGCCGTGAGCACCGCCGCCAGCAGCGGGTCGAGACGCTCGCCTCACTGCAGGAGGCGCTCGGGCTCGAGCGGGTGCCCGTCCGGATCGAGGGCTTCGACATCTCGAACCTGGGTGAGACCCACACGGTCGCCTCGATGGTGGTCTTCGAGGGCGGCGCGCCGAAGAAGTCGGACTACCGCAAGTTCGGGATCCGGGGGGACTTCGACGCCAACGGGAAGCCCGGCCCGGCAGGAACCGGGCCGGCCCCGGACGCGAAGCGGAGGAGCCGGCCCGATGATGTTGGGGCCATGCAGGAGGTGCTGTCGAGGCGCCTCGGCCGCTACATGCAGCAGGCCGACATCTCGCCGCACGACTCCGACCGCGACGCCAGCTTCGCCGCCCTTCCCGACCTGATCGTGATCGACGGCGGCAAGGGCCAGCTCTCGGCGGGCATGAAGGCGCTCCAGCCGCTGCTCGAGCGCGGCGTCGCCGTGATCAGCCTCGCCAAGCGGATCGAGGAGGTCTTCGTGCCCGGCCGCTCCGCTCCGATCCTGCTCGAGAAGGGGTCGGATGCCCTCCGGATTCTCCAGCGTGTGCGCGACGAGGCCCATCGGTTTGCGATCACCTTCCACCGCGATCGCCGCGACCGGGCGATGACCGCCTCCGTTCTCGACGGGGTCCGCGGGGTCGGCCCCGCCCGAAAACGCGCCCTGCTCCGCCATTTCGGCTCCCCCGACGGGCTGCTCACCGCCAGCCGCGAGGAGCTCGAGGCGGTGCCCGGGGTGCCCGGTAAGCTCGCTCGCGAGATCCACCGGCAACTGCACAGAGCGGGCTGATGTCCAGGAACACGCCGAAGGGAGACGGCGCCGGGCCCCGCGAGAAGCGGGTCGAGCTCGTGGTGATCACCGGGTACTCCGGCGCCGGCAAGTCCGAGGCGATCGCGGCCTTCGAGGACGGCGGCTACTTCTGCGTCGACAACCTGCCGCCGCGGATGATCGGCGCGCTCGGCGAGCTCTTCCGGCACGAGGGCAGCGGTGTCCAGCGGGCCGCGGTGGTGACCGACGTCCGCGGCGGCGAGTACTTCGAGGACCTGCAGGCGGTCCTCGACGAGCTCGGCGCGAGCGGCCTCGAGCTCAAGGTGGTCTTCCTCGAGGCGGACGAGGAGGTCCTGCTCCACCGCTACAAGGAGACTCGCCGCCGCCATCCCCTCGCGCGCAGCGGGCGGATCGTCGATGGGATCCGCGAGGAGCGCGAGCTGCTTGCGCCGCTGCGCGAGCGCGCCGACGTGGTGATCGACACGACCGCGCTCACCGGCGGCGCCCTCCGCCGGCGCATCGCGACGGAGCTGATCGGCAGAAACGCCCAGGAGA
>DATGDO010000248.1:0-4470 GCA_035310805.1 Solirubrobacterales bacterium | reverse complement strand
CGAACGGGGAGGAGGTGGTGGTCGTCTCCGCCACCGGTCGACATCCCGTCTCGAAGAGCGTCGCCGAGACCGTCTCGGTGCGGGCCGACCCCGCCCCGCCGCCCCGGCCGCCGCTCCCCGAGCAGCTCGTGATCAGCGCCGACCGCTACGGCCGTTAGCTGGAGTTGACCGGCTCTTAGGGTGCCTGAAGGTTGGCGCCGGAGACTTCGCTGCCGCCTTCAGGGTGTTTAGCGAGTGAGTAACTCAACAAACCGGAAAGCTATGGAATCCAGTACCCAAAGCCTGATCACCGACCGCAACCTCGCGGAACGCCGGCTCGCCGCGATCGTGAGGGCCATCGAGGCGCACCGCAGCGAGCAGCGCCGCAAGCCGCACCCGACCCGAGCCGAGGACCTCACTCTCTACCGACGCGCCCAGGAGATCCTGGGACACAGCGTCTAGGCCGCTTCCGCGGCGGTCGCGCGGGTTCGCTCGAGGGCCCGCGCCAGGCGCCGGATCCCCTCGGCGACCTCCTCGGCAGGCACCGGCGCGAAGGAGAGCCGCAGGCTGGAGGACCCTCCCTCCATCATGAAGTCCGGTCCCGCGACGAAGGTCACGCCCTCCTCCTTCGCCTCGGCGAGCAGCACCTTGCTGTCGACGTCCTCGTTCAGGTCGAGCCAGAGGAAGTAGCCGCCCTCGGGCACCACGAACTCCGCCTCGGGGATGTGCTCACGCAGCGCATCTACCAGCGCATCGCGCCGCTCTCGCAGCGCCGCGTTCACAACCTTGAGGTTCTCGTCGAGTCCGCCCGATCGACAGAGCTCGAAGACGATCGACTCCGCGAGCATGTTCGGAGAGATGTAGGTCTCGTTGGCCCGCTTGGCGAGCGTGCTGATCTGGTCCGCCGGGCCGACCAGGTACCCGACGCGGACGCCGGGGCTGACGGACTTCGAGAACGACGAGGCGTGGATCACCCGGTCGGCCGTGTCCATCTCGAGCATCGTCTTCCCGCGGGTCTTCTCGAAGCAGATCAGGCGATAGGGGTCGTCCTCGAACAGGGTGAAGCCGTTGTCCGCCGCGAGCTCGACCAGAGCGCTCCGCTTGTCCAGGGAGAGCGTGCAGCCGGCCGGGTTGTGGAAGTTCGGGATGACGTGGGCGAGTTTCACCTCACCCGCGCCGCAGGCCGACTCGATTGCCGCCGGATCGACCCCGTCCGCCTCGAGTGGGGCGCCGACCAGGTCCGCGCCGGCCTGTTGAAGCAGCAGCAGCGTGCGGTCGTAGGTCGGCTGCTCGACAATCACCCGGTCGCCCTCCGAGACCTGGTGCCGGAAGAGGAGCACCGCGGCCTCCAGCGAGCCGTTCGTGACCATGACCTGCCCGGGGTCGACACCGTGCAGCTCGGCGATCCACTCGCAGAGGCCGGGGTGCCCTCGGCCAGTGCCGTAGCTGAGTGCCTTCTGCCAGTCGGATTCGAGGGCGTGGGCGGCCGCCTCACGCACGGCGTCGCGAGGGAGGATGTCGGCGCTGGGCGCGCCGCGAGCGAAGCTGATCGTCGGTTCGGTCACCGGCGCACCGAGTATACGAACGGTGCGATACTTACTCGCGAGGGGATGAGGGCCGCCAGACCGGCGGGCAAGCCTTACGGATCGGCAGGGACGGCCTGGCGGGAGGCGCGCAATATCACCGCCCGACGCGTTGGCAATACTGTGCGCGATGCCGGCGTCGCTCGAGTTGGTGAAGATCGCGCTGCAGGCCTACGGCAACGGCGACTGCGAGATCGCCCTCGCCCTCGCCGACCCCCTGATTCGCTGGGACGAGCGCGCATCCCGGCCCGACGGCGACCTGGTCTGGGGTCACGACGACGTGCAGCGGGCGATGCGCCGCTACCTCGACGGCTGGGTGCAGTACCGGTTCGAGCTTGAGGACGTCGCCGAGGTGGGCCCCGGCAAGGTCGTCGGCATCTGCCGGGAGCGCGGCAAGCCGAAGGACGGCGTCGCGATCGACCGCCGCTTCGGCGGCCTCTGGGTCGTCGAGCACGCCAAGATCGTCTCCTGGGCGACGTATCTGACGCCCAAGGAGGCAGTGCGGGCGGCCAAGGAGCTGCTCGGCGGCCGGCTCGACCAGAAGCAGGTCAAGCGGACCACCCGCCCCTCGATCCTCGAGCGGCCGGCCCCGACGTCAGCCCAGGAGCCCGCCGAGACGCCTTCGCCGGTGACGGCCGAGGCTCCCCAGGCCGAGGCCGGTGCCGGTGAGCGTCCCCGGAAGAAGGCGCTGACCATGAGCGAGGAGCAGAAGCGTGCCGCCCGGGCCCGAGCCAGGCTGCGCCGTCGCTCCTCCCGTCAGACGGCCTAGCAAGCGGGACGTGCAGTCGAAGCAGAGGCGCCGCTTTCCAGGCGACACGGCGTTTCCGAAGGACGCCTCTGAGCGCGAAGGTGGCTAGGCCTTCGCGCCGATCATCTCGGCGGCCAGCTGCGCCGTCTCGGTCGGGCTCTTGCCGACGCGGATGCCCTGCGCCTCGAGGGCCTGCTTCTTCGCCTCCGCGGTCCCCGACGAGCCGGAGATGATCGCCCCGGCGTGGCCCATCTGCTTGCCTGGGGGCGCGGTGAAGCCCGCGATGTAGGCGACCACCGGCTTGGAGACGTGCGCGGTGATGAACTCGGCCGCGCGCTCCTCGGCGTCGCCGCCGATCTCTCCCACCATCACGATCAGCTCGGTCTCGTCGTCCTCCTCGAACAGGGTGAGGACGTCGATGAAGTCGGAGCCGACGATCGGGTCTCCGCCGATGCCGACGATCGTGGAGTTGCCGAGGCCCGCCTGCTTGAGCTCGTTGCCGATCTGGTAGGTCAGCGTCCCGGACTTGGAGACGACCCCGATGGAGCCCCGCTCGAAGAACTGCGCGGGGATGATCCCGACGTTCGCCTCGCCCGGGCTGAGTACGCCCGGGCAGTTCGGCCCGATCAGCCGAACGCCGGCGTTGCGTGCCTTCCAGTAGGTGGCGAGCATGTCGTGGACCGGGATGTGCTCGGTGATCGCGATCACCGTGCCGATGCCGGCCTCGATCGCCTCGTCGATCGACGCGGCGGCGAAGCGCGCGGGCACGAAGATCATCGACGTGTTGGCGCCGCGCTCGTCGACCGCCTCCTTGATCGTGTCGAAGACCGGGATCCCGTCGACGTCCTGGCCGCCCTTCTTGGGGGTGACGCCGGCGACGACGTCGGTGCCGTAATCGCGGTTGCGCAGGCCGTGAAAGGTCCCCTCGCGGCCGGTGAGTCCCGAGATCACCAGCTTGGTGTCGTCGCCGACGATGATCGACATCAGGCAGCCGCCCCGGCCTTGGCGAGGTCGACGACCTTCTTCGCGGCGCCGAGCATCGTCTTCTCCACATGCAGGTTCGCCAGGTCGGCATCGGCGAGCAGCTCGAGCCCCTCCTCGGAGTTCGTGCCGTCGAGGCGGACCACGAGCGGGACATCGATCGCGATCTGCTGGGAGGCCTCGATGATGCCCTTGGCGATCTCGTCGCAGCGTGTGATGCCGCCGAAGATGTTGAAGAGGATCGCCACGACCTTCGGATCGGAGGTGATCACCTGGAGGGCGTCGACGATCGCCTCGGCCTTGGATCCGCCACCGGCGTCCAGGAAGTTGGCCGGGTCGCCGCCCGCCTGCGCCACCACGTCGAGCGTCGACATGCAGAGCCCGGCGCCATTGCCCAGGATGCCGATGTCGCCGTCGAGCTTGACGTAGGTGAGGCCCCTCTCCCTCGCCAGCCGCTCCTGGGGGTCCTCGATGAAGCTCTCCTCGAGGTCGGCGAGGTCCTCGTGGCGGTAGAGGGCTGAGTTGTCGATTGTCACCTTCGCGTCGAGCGCCATCACGTCGCCGTCCTTGGTGACGACGAGAGGATTGACCTCCATCAGGGTCGCGTCGCTCTCGTTGAAGGCCGCGTAGAGCTTCACCAGCAGCTCGGCGGTCTTCTCGCGGGCGTCCTCCGCTACGCCGGCGTCCGCGGCCAGGGTGCCGGCCTGGGCGCCGCCGAAGCCCTCCGAGGGCTCGACGTGACGGCGGACCAGCGCGTCCGGGTCCTTCTCGGCGATCTCCTCGACGTTCATGCCGCCCATCGTCGAGAGCATCGCGAGCAGCTTCTTGGCCGAGCGGTCGAGGATGATCGAGGCGTAGTACTCGGCCTCGATCTCGGAGGCTCGCTCGACCCAGACCTGATGCACGGGGAAGGGCCCCTCTCCGCGCGGTCCGCGGATCTCCATGCCGAGGATCGCGTCAGCGTGCTGCTCGGCCTCCGCCCGGTCCTGCGCGACCTTGATTCCGCCCGCCTTGCCGCGGCCGCCGATCTGCACCTGCGCCTTGATCACGCACGGGTAGCCGATTTCCTCCGCAGCCTCGACGGCCGCGTCGACGGTGTCCGCGACACGCCCCTCAGGGACGGGAACGCCGTGCCTGGCGAAGAGCTGCTTTCCCTGATATTCGAGCAGGTCCAAGGCC
>DATGDO010000247.1:0-5837 GCA_035310805.1 Solirubrobacterales bacterium | reverse complement strand
GAGGTCGCGCGGGCGATCAACCTGGCCGCGAAGGTACGCGGGCGCCGCAGCGAAGCCACCCCTGCGGCGATCGACTATTCCACCCGCCGCGGCAGCTACTCGATCACGCGTGCCCGCGAGGGCCTCGGCTACGAGCCGGCTCACGACCTCGAGAGAGGGATGCGGAAGACCGAGGACTGGCTGCGGTCCGCCGGGCTGCTCTGAGGCGGCCCGCCCGGGGCGGACCGGCGGGCGTGAGACCGATCAGAGGCAATCCCGGCAGGGGCCCGCGAGGTCGGGGCGCCCGGATTTGAACCGGGGACCTCTGCCACCCAAAGGCAGCGCGCTACCAGGCTGCGCCACGCCCCGATGCGAGCGAGTCTAGGGTGTCGCCCCCGTGGCAGAGGTCCTTCCGCTCCAGGCGCTCCATTACGACCTCGAGAAGATCGACTCGCTCGCCGATGTCGTCGCCCCGCCATACGACGTGATCGACGACGCCCAGCGGGCTGAGCTCGTCGGCCACTCCGGTCACAACGTCGTCGAGCTCGACCTCCCACGCGACCCGGACGGCGGCGACCCTTACCAGCACGCCGCTGATCTGCTCGCCCGCTGGACCCGGGAGGGCATCCTCACTCGCGATGCCGACTCGGCGATCTGGGCTCTCGAGCAGGCCTACACTGCGCCTGACGGATCCCGGCTCACCCGTCGCGGCTTTCTCGCCCGGGTCCGCCTGGTGCCATACGGAGAGGGCATCCGAGCCCACGAGCGGACCCAGCCGGGCCCCAAGGAGGACCGCCTGCGCCTGACGAGGGCCACCCGCCACAACCTCTCGCCGATCTTCGCCCTCCACCCGGGCAACGCGTGGCGGCACTTCGAGACGGCGATCGGAAGCGGAGCCTGGGGCGAGGTAACCGACGCCGAAGACACCACCCACCGCGTCTGGCGAATCGCGGAACCGGCCGTACACGAGGCGGTCGCGTCCGAGCTCGAGTCCGGCGAGCTGCTGATCGCCGACGGACATCACCGCTACGAGACCTCCCTCGCCTACCAGCGCGAGGTCGGCGCCGGGGGGCCAGCGGACTACGTCCTGATGGCGCTCGTCTCCCTCGAGGACCCCGGCCTGACCGTCTTCCCCACCCACCGGCTGATCTCTGGTCTCACCGACGACGCCGCGAAGCATGAGGCCTTCGGCGCGCGCCTCAGGGAGCTTTTCGATCTGGAAGAGGTCCCGGCTGACGAGCTCGACCCGGCCGGAAGCGGGGGCATCGGCGTGTTCGGCTACGTCGACTCCCGCTTCCGGCGGGGTTATCGGCTGCGCCTCCGAGACAGAGATCACCTCGACGAGACCCTCGCCGGCCGATCTGCGGCGTACCGAACGCTGGACGCCGCGATCCTCGAGGAGCTCGTGCTCAAGGGGATCCTCGGGATGAGCCCCGACGACATCGCCACCAAGCGGGGGATCGGCTACACGCCGAGCATCGACGAGGCGCTGGCGAGGCTCGACGCCGGTGAGTACCAGGCGGCCTTCCTGCTCCGTCCCACGCCGGTCGACCAGGTGCGGGCAGTCGCAGCCGAGGGCGAGACGATGCCGCCGAAGTCGACCTACTTCTTCCCGAAGCTCCTCACCGGGATCGCCTTCAACCCGCTGAGCTGATCGCCTCACCGAGCTGGATTCTGTTCCCCTCCGGATCGGTCACCACGACCTTCCGCACGGTCGCGGAGAGGATCTCGATTCCGCCGGCGGAGATCCCACGTTCCGCGAGCGCGGCGAGCCGCGCATCGAGATCGTCGACCATCAAGGTCAGAAGGGCATTGCCAGCGTGCTCCGGGTCCTGGACCACATAGATCCAACCTTCCTCCGTCAGCCTCCACGCCCTCTCGGCTTCGTTCGGCGCCATCTCCGGCGGACCCCCGAGGAGAATCTCGTACCAATCGAGCGCGGAATCGAGGTCCGCAACCGCAACCCCGGCGAACACCGCCTTGACTGCCAATTCGGGCTCCTTTCCCCCTTTGGATAAGGTCGTTCCGTGGTCAAGATCTATACGCGCAAGGGCGACGATGGCACGACCTCCCTCTGGTATGGCGGACGGGTTCCGAAGACCAACCCCCGCACCGAGGCGTACGGATCGATCGACGAGGCGAACTCGGCCCTCGGCATCGCCCGCGCCCTCTGCAAGGCGGAGAACCAGGCCGACCTGCACGCGACCATCCTCTCCCTCCAGCAGGAGCTGTTCGTGGCCGGCGCCGAGCTGGCGACCTCTCCGGAGGCGGCCGACCGGCTGGAGGACGGAGTCAGCCGGATCACCGACGGGATGGTCGAGGCACTCGAGGTGGACATCGACCGCTACATGAGCCAGGTGGATCTCCCCCCGCATTTCGTCGTTCCCGGCGGCACCGAGCTCTCCGCGGCTCTGGACGTGGCCCGGTCGGCGATCCGCCGCGCCGAGCGGCGCCTGGTCGAGCTGCGCGATACCGAGGGGCTAGCCTCGGATGCCGTGCTGCGCTACCTCAACCGTGCCTCCGACCTGGCCTTCGCCCTGGCCCGCTTCGCCGACGAGCCGAACCCCCAGATGTTCGAAGGGAGGTCGGGCGCCTGATGCCGAGCGCGGTCGCCCGCCGCAGGCGGGGCTACGAGCACGAGGTGGAGATCCGCGAGCACCGCCTGATCGCCGACGAGCCGGAGGACCGCGGCGGCGGGGACCAGGGACCGAGGCCGACCGAGCTCCTCGCCGCGTCCCTGGCTACCTGCACCGCGATCACGATCGAGATGTACGCCGAACGCAAGGAGTGGGACCTCGGGGAGGTCGAGGTAAGCGTCGACTTCACCGCGGCGACCAGCGACTCGTCCGCGAAGTTCGAGGTCGAGATCAAGACCCCGGCGGAGCTCAGCGACGAGCAGCGTGAGCGCATCCTGGTGATCGCGGGCAAGTGCCCGGTGCACAGAGCGCTCGCGGCCGACGACGTCGAGATCGACGACTCCCTCGAGCTGGTCGCAAGCTAGATGGACCTGGGGCTCAGTGGTCGCGCCTGCGCGGTCACCGGCGCCAGCCGGGGCATTGGACTGGCCTCCGCGCGGATGCTCTGCGCCGAGGGAGCCAACGTGCTGCTCGTCGCCCGCTCGGAGGGCGCTCTGCTCGAGGCCGCCGACGAATGCGCCGCCGCGGGCGAGCACGCGGGTGGGAGGGCCGAGTCCATGGTCGCCGACGTCACCGAGCCGGACGCGGCGGCCCGGATAGCCCGGGAGGCGGCCGAGCGCCTCGGACAGCTCGACGTGCTGGTCAACAACGCCGGCACGGCCCAGTGGCGAGACCTCGATGACGTCCCCGACGAGGACTGGTACGAGGCCTGGGAGCTCAACGTGATGGCCCCGATGCGGCTCATGCGCGCGGTCGCGCCGGCGATGCGCGCGCGAGGCTGGGGCAGGATCGTGAACGTCTCCAGCACGGCGGGGAAGCGACCGTCGGCGGCGATGGCCGAGTACTCGGTCGCGAAGGCGGCGGAGCTCTCCCTGTCTCGGCTGTACGCCGACCGCTACGCGCCCCACGGGGTGCTGATCAACGCGATCTGCCCGGGCCCGGTCAAGTCCGAGCTCTGGATGGACGAGGGTGGCCTGCTCGATCAGTCGAAGGAGCTCGGCGGGCACGCGAGCCGGGACGAGGCCCTCGAGGCCGCCGGCTCCAAGCGACCGATCGGGCGGCTCGCGGAGCCGCAGGAGATCGCCGGCGCGATCGTCTTCCTCTGCTCGGAGCACGCCTCCTACACCTCCGGCGCCGCCTGGAGCGTCGATGGCGGAACCGTCCAGGTCATCATCTGATCAGTCGGGGGCGCGGCTGAGCGCGACCCCTCTGCGAGGCCTACTCGACCCCGCCGAGGCCGAGGGGCTCGACGCCCACGGGCGCACCGAGGCCGCGGTACTCGTGCCGATGCACGGCTGGCCGGACAACCCCGGTCTCGTCTTCACCGAGCGCCGCTCGGACCTGAAGCGGCACGCCGGCGAGATCTCCTTTCCAGGCGGGCGCCGCGACGCGGGCGAGGGGCTTCTCGACACGGCGCTGCGCGAGGCCGAGGAGGAGATCGGGCTCTCGCCGGAAATCGTCCAGATCGTCGGCGCCCTGCCGCCGATCGGCACCTTCGTCACCAACTACAAGGTCCATCCCTTCGTCGGCCTGATCGAGGAGGGGCTGCGCTTCGCGCCGAACCCCTCAGAGGTGGAGAGCGTCCTGGTGGCCTCCCTCGACGACCTGGCGGCCGCCTACGCGAGGCGGCGCCTCGTTCGCCGTGGGGTGCCGATCAAGACCGATACCTACCTGATCTCGGACAAGCTGATCTGGGGGGCCACGGCGCGAATTCTCGGAGACCTGTTCCGACACCTCGAGCGGCCGCGGCGATGAGTTTCGGGCGCAGGACCGGTCTATAGCGGCGTGACCACGGTGAGAGCCAACATCGCGATCTCGCTCGACGGCTACGTCGCCGGGCCGAACCAGAGCGAGGAGAACCCGATCGGCGAGGGCGGCGGCGATCTCCACAGCTGGATGTTCCCGCTGAAGGTCTGGCGCGAGTCCCACGGGGAGGAGGGCGGCGAGGTCAACGCCAGCTCCCAGGTCGTCGAGGAGTGGTTCGGCAACGTCGGCGCCTACATCATGGGCCGGAACATGTTCGGCCCCGTCAGGGGCGATTGGGGTGACGGCAGCTGGCAGGGCTGGTGGGGCGATGACCCTCCCTACCACCAGCCGGTATTCGTTCTCACGCACCATGAGCGCGAGCCCCTCACCCTGTCCGACACGACCTTCACCTTCGTGACCGAAGGGATCGACTCGGCCCTGGGGCAGGCGAGGGAAGCCGCGGGGTCAAAGGACGTGGTGATCGCCGGTGGCGCCAAGGCGATCCAGCAGTACCTCGCGGCCGTTCAGCTCGACGAGCTGGAGCTCAACCTGGTCCCGCTCCTGCTCCGCGCCGGCGAGCGCCTCCTCGAGAACGTCGGCGACTTGAAGCTTGAACAGCTCCGCGCGGTCGAGGCACCCGGGGTCGCGCACCTCAAGTACCGCGTCGTGAGGTGAGACCAGCGGCCGGTCGGCGGGCCGGCCGCTGGCCCACCGCTTTCAGGCTTCCTTCTCGATCGGAACGTTGACCAGGTTCCCCCACTCGGTCCAGGAGCCATCGTAGTTCTTCACGTCCTTCTCGCCGAGCAGCTCGTGCAGGACGAACCAGGTGTGCGCGGAGCGCTCCCCGATCCGGCAGTAGGCGATGATCGGGTTGCCGTTCTCGATCACGCCCTTGCCCTGGTAGAGCTCGCGAAGCTCGTCGGCGGTCTTGAACGTCCCGTCCTCGTTGACCGCCTGCGCCCACGGGACCGAGGCGGCACCCGGGATGTGCCCGGCGCGCTGCGCGCCCTCCTGCTCATAGCCGGCCATTGCGATCAGCTCGCCCGAGTACTCCTGCGGGCTGCGGACGTCCACCAGCTTGGCGTCGGAATCGAGCGCGGAGAGGACCTCATCGCGCTTCGCCCGGATCGACTCGTCGCCGGACTTCGCCTCGAAGGTCGCCTCAGGGTGGGACGGGACGTCGGTGCTGGTGGGGCGATCCTCGGCGATCCACTTCTCGCGCGGGCCGTTGATCAGCTTGACCTTGTCGTGGCCGTAGTAGCGGAAGTACCAGTAGGTGTAGGCGGCGAACCAGTTGTTTCGATCGCCGTAGAGCAGGACGGTGTGGTCGTTCGAGATCCCCCGGCTTCCCATCAGCCTGCCGAAGTCCTCTGGCCCGAGGAAGTCGCGCTTCACCTGGTCCTGGAGGTCCCTCTTCCAGTCGAATCCGATCGCGCCGGGAATGTGCGCCTCCGCGTACAGCGCCGGGTTCTCGTC
>DATGDO010000246.1:0-9883 GCA_035310805.1 Solirubrobacterales bacterium | reverse complement strand
CGCTACCTCTCACTGGTCCAGAATCACGATGTCGGAGGGCTCAAGAAATTCCTCTCACCGGTTTTCCAGCTCCAGCGGGCCGATGGGTCGCGGGTGACGAAGTCTGAGTTCCTCAGCGACCTTCCGACGCTCAACAGCTACACGATCCGCGATCTGAGGCAGACGAAGGCCAAGAAAGTGTTGGTCGCCTCGTATCAGGAAGCGGCTGACCTGGTGGTGGACGGCGTGCCGTATCAGCACGGGTACCAACCGCGCCTGGCGACCTTCGTGCACGGCAAGAAAAGCTGGCAGATCGTCAGTTACGGCAACTTCGCCTCGCCCCAGACCCCCGCTAGTCCTTAGGGGCGACACCGGACGCCCGCGAAAGACGGCTGCGAGCGGGACCTGTTCCGCCCTACCTCTGCGCGACCCACGCGGGGATCGACGCTCCGCGCTCGTAATGCCGGAGCGCCTTTCCCTCTGGCCCTGACCAGAATGCTGGACCTCACGGCGTTCCCTGATCACGTATGGCGGCTGGCCGAGCCGGCCGGCGGAGGGATGGGTGGAAACCCCCATTTGCGCGAGGTGAACCCCCGGCGAAAGTGTCGAGACGCGACCGTCAAGGCTGTTCAAGGATCGCTGTTTCGGATGCTCTGCTCTCATACTCATTCGGTGACCGTAAAGCCGCACGACCGGCGGCGAGATCCTGGACGGCGCACCAGGTACATCCCGTTGTTCTGGCGGGTGTTCGCCCTCAACGCCGCCGTCCTGGCTGGAGCCGTCGCGCTGACGGTGGTCGTTCTGCCTCCCCACGTTCTGTCGGCGCCGGCGGTGGAGGAGGAGATCGCGATCCTGGTCGCGTCGCTCGGGCTCATGCTGGCGGTCAACCTTTTGCTGCTGCGCCACGCCTTTTCCCCGCTCGGCCGCCTCACCGAGCTGATGCGGGAAGTCGACCTCCTGCGACCGGGCCAGCGGGTGCCGGTCGAGGGGCCGGCGTCGGAGGTCAAGGAGCTGGGCAGCTCGTTCAACGAGATGCTCGATCGCCTGGAGGCCGAGCGCCAGGAGAGCTCCAGCCGGGCACTCGCCGCGCAGGAGACGGAGCGGCTCAGGGTTGCCCAGGAGCTCCACGACGAGCTCGGGCAGGCCCTGACTGCGGTGCTGCTCGACCTCGCCCGAGCTGAACGCCAGGCGCCCGACGCGCTCAAGGGTCAGCTCCGCGAGGTTCAGGAGGGCGTTCGCGCGAGTCTCGATGATGCCCGCCGGATCGCGCTCGAGCTGCGGCCCGAGGCCCTGGATGACCTGGGGCTCGCCGCCGCGCTGCGGGTGCTCGCCGAGCGCGTCGGGAAGCGGGCCGGGATCGACGTCGACCATCAGGTCCAGCGAGGCTTGCCTCCGCTCACTCGCGAGCAGGAGCTGGTGCTCTACCGGGTCGCCCAGGAGGCGCTCACGAATGTGGTCCGTCACGCCGCTGCAAGTCGGGCGGAGCTTGCCCTGGTGCGAAATGACGCCCAGCTCAGACTTCGCATTCGCGACGACGGCCGAGGCCTTCCGGCGGAGCCGGCCGGGGGTGGCGGTGTCCGCGGGATGCGGGAGCGCGCCTTGATGGTTCAGGCGGACCTGAAGATCAGCGAGCGGGCGGAGGGGGGCGTGGAGGTAACGCTTGACCTTCCGATCCAGGGTCGACCGTGATCCCGCTCAAGGCAAAGATCATGCTTGCGGATGACCACGCCGTGGTCCGGCGGGGGCTGCGCCTGGTGCTCGATGCGGAGCCCGACCTGGAGGTGGTGGCGGAGGCTGGCGACGGCGCCGAGGCAGTCCAGCGGGCGCTCGCCGAGGATGTCGATCTCGCGGTGCTCGACGTGAGCATGCCGCGGCGCACCGGTCTGCAGGCCGCCCAGGAGCTCTCCAAGCGACGTCCCGAGCTCAGGATCTTGATCCTCTCGATGCACGACAACGAGCAGTACCTCTTTCAGGCTCTGAGCGCCGGCGCATCCGGATACGTGCTGAAGTCGGCTGCTGATCGCGACCTGGTCGAGGCGTGCAGGTCGGCGATGCGAGGCGAGCCCTTCGTCTACCCGAAGGGCGTCGCCGCGCTGATTCGCGAGTATCTGGGGGCGGCTCGGGAGGGGTCCCAGAACGAGGATCCCCTGACGCCGCGGGAGCTCGAAGTCGTGAAGCTGATCGCCGAGAGCCATACGACTCGCGAGATCGCCGAGGAGCTCGTGATCAGCGAGAAGACGGTTGAGCGCCACCGCTCCAACATCCTCGAGAAGCTCGGTTTTCGCGACCGGGTCGAGCTCACCCGCTACGCGATCCGCCGCGGGCTCGTCGAGCCCTGACGGGGAGTCGGATGGGGATTCGATTGGTGTCGATCTGGGGGGTTTCTCCCATGGATCGCCTGGGCGCTGGGTGCGAGGCTTGCCGTGCACGCGAGACGGAGGCCGCAGATGAGATCACTTACTCACGAAAACGCTCAGCTGGCTCCCGTTGACCGTTCCCGGCTCACCACCGTCATGGTCGTCGACGATCACCAGGCGGTGCGCCTGGGCATCCAGATGCTGCTCGACGACGAGCCTGGGATCGAGGTCATCGCCTCGGCCGGCTCCTACGACGAGGGGCTGGAGGCAGCCGCGCGATTGGCTCCCGACATCGCTGTGATCGATTACCACCTGCCCGGGCGCGACGGGCTGTCGCTGACCCAGAGGCTCGCGTCAATGGTGAGCCGGCCTCGCGTCCTGATCTTTTCCGCATACGCCGACCAGCGCCTGGAGCTCGCTGCTCTCTTGGCCGGGGCCGATGCCGTGCTCGGCAAGAACAGCCTCGGCTTGGAGCTCTGCTACCGGATCGGGACGCTGGCTCGAGGTGAGGGGCCTCGGTTCTCGATCTCGACCGAGACGCTCGCGACCGTCGGTGACGAGCTGGAGATCGAGGACCGCCCGATCCTGGGCATGCTCGCGGCGGGCACCGAACCGGAGGAGATCGCGGCCGTACTCGGTCTAGGCAAGAAGGAACTCGACATCCGACGCTCGGCCATGCTCCGGCGCCTCAAGGCACCGCCGAGGCTGTCCGGAAACGGACGGTAACCGACCGAAGAGAGGAGTCATCCCATGCCCCAGATCATCGTGCAAGCCGGATCGGGCGACCGCACGGGAGCGGTCACCCTTCAGGAGCGCGTCAGCGGCAACGATCTGAACAGCGACCACTTCGCGCGCCAGCTCGTGGAGCGCATTTGCTGGGCACTGCTCGACGCGGAGGACCTCGAGGACACCGCAGAGCACGTAGGGCGGCGACACGGAGAGTCCGTCTTGAGCACCGGCGCGGCTTCAGGCAGGCCCCCCTGGGCAGAGAGTGACCAGTGACCACGCGAGTGCCCGAGAGCAAGCGGCGATCGGTACGGACTAGGCGGGAGATCGATTTGCTCGGTTGACGCTCTCCCGGTGCTCAGCGAGAGCCGAAGTGGCAATCGCCAGTCCCAGCGATCCCACGATCACGCCGAGGGACATGGCGAGCGGTGGGTGCCAAACGTCCTCGAGCAGCATCTTCGCGGCGACGTAGCCGAGGATCCCGGCGAGGGCCAGATTGAGGTGGCGAAAGCGGGCGAGAAGGCTGTCGAGAAGGAAGTACAGGCTGACCATGCCCAGCAGGCTGAAGGCGTTTGCTGCGAAGACCACGAAGGTGTCCCGGGTGACGGCGAAGATGGCGGGGATCGAATCGATCGCGAACATCAGGTCGAACGCCGCCACCATGACCAGCGCGCCGAGCAGCGGCGTGGCCATCCGACGTCCATCGGCGTTGGTGATCAATGCAGGCCCGTCGTATCCCCTCGACATCGGGATCAGACGGCGGAGCAGCCGCATCGCGGTTGTGGATTCGGGATCGATCTCCTCCCCGTCGCCGTGTCGAGCGATCTTGACCGCGGTGAAGGCGAGCAGTGCCCCCAGTGCATAGGTCGCCGCTTCGAACGCGTTCAGCGCGGCCGCCCCGGCGACGATGAAGGCACCCCGGAGCACGATTGCGAGGCCGATTCCCCACAGCAGCACTCGGCGGCGCTGCCCTTCGGGGACCCCAAAGAAGGAGAGCAGCACCGCGAAGACGAAGAGGTTGTCGAGCGACAGGGACTTCTCGATCAGAAAGCCGGCCAGGTACTCGCCCGCCGCGGGTCCATCGCCCACGAACGCCAGCGGGACGGCGAAGGCCAGGCCGGCGAGGGTCCAGGCGAGGGTCCAAATGAGCGCGGCGCGCAGGGACGGAACACCGCGTTCGCCGTTCCTCAGGTCGACGGCGAGGGCGAGGGCGACGAATGCGCTGAGCGCGATCCAGGCGAGCATCGAAGGCTCCTTCGAGTCGGTTGTCTCGAAGGTTTCGCCCACCCGGTTTCCGGGCCGACGCGCCGGGTCCCGAAGCGACCGTGCTGACGAACGCGCCGTCTTGCAGGGCTAGTTCCCTTGCGTGTGGCGAGGTTAGCGGGTCACGCGACCGCGGCCGAATCGGCTACCCGGAACCGGAAGCGTCGATCAAGTCGACGAGACCGGCAGCAGGGGTTTCTTGTTCGGAGCGGGGGTGCTCGGCTCGCCGGGGCGGAGGAGGATGGCTCACTCCGTAGCCACCCGATCGCCTACTTCGAGAGCCCGGCGGCTTTCAGGGCCTGTCTCCTCGCCCAGAAGAGCTTGCCCTTCGCGACCTTGCCGTCCACGAGCCAGAAGACGTACCAGGCGCGGGCATCGAATTCGGTCTGAACGCCGCTGGACCCGCCGCGGAATCTGCCGAACACGCAGAGCAGGACTCGACCATCGCTCCCCTCCACGAGCTCCTCGACCTCGGCGCTGGCGATTTCGCCGACGCTCATGAACGCGTCCCACCACTTGCGCACCCCCGCCCGGCCGTGATAGCTCGCTCGAACCCCAGGCCACCCCTCGCGATCGTCCCATTCGACGTCGGGGGTCAAGCGGGCCACGAACCCATCCTGGTCGCGGCGGATTACGGCATCGAGCATCTGCCGCACGGTCTCGATGTTCTCCTGCGACATCGTCCGCGCAGTATCTCGCGTCCCATGCGCTCGGACTAGGCTGTCGCCCGTGAAGTACGTCCTCCTCTACGAGACTGGTGATATCAGCAAGGCCGGGGAGAACTTCCCCGCCCACGAGAAGCGCTTCAAGCGGTACCACACCGATGGGACCCTGCTGATGCTCGGACCGTACGCCGATCCCGAGGACGGCGCGATGTCGATCTTCACGACGCGGGAGGCGGCGGAGGAGTTCGCTCGCGGCGACCCCTTCGTCGTCAACGGGGTCGTCTCGCGATGGGAGGTCCGCGAATGGAACGAGGCGCTGGTGCCCTAGGCGCCCTTGGGCGCGTGCCGCCCGCCGCGGCGCTCCTTGAGCTCCTCGCTCTTCTCCTTCGCCTGCTCATAGGAGCTCGCCACCAGCTGCTTGCCGCCGGACCAGCCGAAGACCCACGAGACCAGCAGCGTCGCGAAGACGACGTTCCAGGCTGAGACGATCAGCTGCTGGGACGCCGAGTAGGCGGTCGCGTTGCCTGCGCTGGTCTGATTCTTCAACGCCGCGCTGTTCATGGCCTGGGTCACTCCGACGCCGCCCGGGGTGAGGGAGACGCTGTTGGAGATCGAGTTCGAGGCGGTCACCGTCGCCACGTTGTGGAAGGTGACCGGGATGCTGTAGGCGCCCAGGAACACCCCGATGATCCCCAGCTTCGCCAGATAGCTCCCGAGCTCCGGCAGGACCACGCCTGTGAGCATCTTCCGCGGGGATCCCAGAATCGCCCCGCCGGCGACCAGCTGCTCGCGCAGTTTGGCCCACTGCTCCCGGAAGACTCGCGTCGTCAGCACCAGCAGGAAGATCACCCCGGCGGCGATCGCGATCGCGATCACCTTGTGGTTCGAGAGCAGGCCGAGCTTGATCGAGAAGGACCCGGCGACGGAGAGGAACAGGTAGAGGTAGACCGCGATGTTGAAGATCGAGAAGGGGATCTTCTGGACCGCGAAGCCGGAGAGGATCGAGGCGAAGGTGGCGCCGACGATCACGGTCGTGAACATGATCAGCATCACGATCGTGCCGATGTTGGCGGGCAGGAAGTTGTTCATCGCCACGGCGGTGGCATAGGAGGCGAGGACGAGCCGGAAGGTGACCTGCGCCCGGGGATAGGCCGCGCGCAGGATCGACAGCCAGGCGACCGCCGCGAGCGTCGTCTGCACGCTCTGCAGCACGATCCCTGCGACCACCGCCCAGGCCGGCACCTCCGTGACCTTCCTGAAGAGCTCGCGGATCCAGTCCGAGACCGGGATCCCGAGAAGATCGAGAGCGAAGATCAGGAGCGCCACGCCCCCGACCCAGATCGCGATGCGGATCAGCCTTGCGACCAGGGACTCGTCTTGCGACAGTGCAGCGAGCCGGCTCCTCACCGGCCAAACCTATCCGTGACGACGAATGGAGGCAGACGTGACAGGCAAGGCCGATTTCAGCGAAGACGAATGGAAGCTCGTGCTCGAGGCGCCTCCCAGCGCCGGGCTGATCGTCATCGCCTCCGACCGCGGCGGCTCCATCCGCGAGAGCTTCTCGATGGCGAAGGCGTACACCGAGGCCCGCAAAGAGCGCGGCGAGAGCGAGCTGCTCGACGAGATCGTCAGCGCCAAGCCCGAGATGGATCACACGCGCTTCTCCTCTCCCGAGGAGCTCAAGCAGGCCTGCGCGAAGCACATCAGCGACGCCGTCGACCTGCTCAAGTCGAAGGCAAGTCCTGAGGAGCTCGACGAGTACAAGCAGTTCATCCTCGGCCTCGCGAACAGGGTCGCGGAGGCGCGCAAGGAGGGCTTCATGGGCCTGAGCGGCGAGCGAGTCAGCGGGGCCGAGCGGGCGGCGATCGAGGAGGTCGAGGCGGCCCTCGGCTAGGGCTTCCATTGCAAGACCGGAACCCGCGGCGCCGCAGCGCGATCCGGGCCGCGGCGATTGCCGCCCTGTTGCTGGCGCCCGCCGTCCTCCTGCTCGCCGCCTACATCGTGCTGGAGCGGTCTCCCCGCGGCCTGTTCCCTCGAGTGCGGCGCGATCGCCCTGGGGGCGGGCTGGTCACACCGGGGTGCACTACCCGATCGACGTCGTCTCGGGTGCGCTCTGCGGGTGACGCTGGCGGAGGGGCCCGGCCTCTGGCTCGATCAGAGCAGGTAGATCAGGCCCCGCAGAATCAACAGCAGCCCGATCACGAGGGCAATCTGAAAGGCCAATCGGCGGGCGTTGCGGCTGAACCACTGCTTGAACCGGTCCACCGCCCGGGGCGTCCACTCTGGCGCGAAGGCGTACGCCACCAAGGGCACCTCGAGCAGGGCCAGCATGATCACGTTGAAGAGCAGGACCATCCCCACGGTCGCCGCAGTGCCGGAGTCCCCGGCGGCGATCCTGTGGAGGCCGATCAGGTAGGAGGCTCCCGGCAGGGTGAGCAGGGCGCCCACGACGAAGGTCATGCGCGCCGAGCCCCGGCTGAGGGCCCGCTGCCAGGGCGGCGGGCCCTTGTCCTCCTGGGACGCCTGCCGGCGGCGACGGCGCTCCGCGAACCGGCCCCCCTCGCCCCGAGGGCGGCCGGGGCGGATCACCCCGGCGATTACCAGGAGGATCCCGCCGAGGGCCAAGTCCATGGCGGGGCTCAGGGTGTGCTGCGTCGTCTTCGCCGAGCCGTCCAGCGCGAAGACGATCACCAGCCCGATGGTGACGCTGGTCATCATCGCGCCCAGCAGGTAGCCGAGCAGCAGGCGCTTCGGGTTCTCGAGGAGCAACATCACCGTCGTCGCAGCGAGCAGGGTCGGGTAGAGCGCGGCGGTGAGGGCGTAGACGAAGGCGCCGTTCACGTTCGATCCAAGGCGAAGTCGACGGTGAGATCATCACCGGGACGGTGATCATCGCGAGTGATCAGGACACGCCGCATGGCTGAGCCCCCGAGTCTGGCCGAGAGCGAGGCGGCGGGAAGGGCTGCGCGCCGCCGGTCTCCCCGTTCGGCCCATGCAGGCTGGGAGGCGGGTCCGGATCGCACCGACCCCGTCGAGATCCTGGAGCGACAGGATGCGACCCGCGTGCCCGAGCTGGTCCCGATCCGCCACGGTCGCATGGCCGTCTCGCCGTTCACCTTCTACCGTGGCGGGGCGGCGATCATGGCTGCCGATCTCGCCGCGGGTCCGAGGACGGGTCTGATCGTTCAGCTCTGCGGGGACGCGCACCTCTCCAACTTCGGCGTATTCGCCGCTCCGGACCGACGCCTGATCTTCGACATCAACGACTTCGACGAGACCCACCCCGGTCCGTTCGAGTGGGACGTCAAGCGCCTCGCCGCGAGCTTTGCCGTCGCCGGCCGCGATCGGGCCTTCGGCGAGGCCGACCGTCGTGCGGCTGTCGCCGAGGCGGCGGGAGAGTACCGGCGAGAGATGCGCCGACTCGCCGCGATGCGGACGCTCGACGTCTGGTACGAGCGCCTCGACATCGCGGCGATCGAGCAGTTCACCTCGCAGGTCTCGCGGAAGACGGCCAAGCGCTACGACAGAGCGCGGGCGAAGGCGGAGGCCAAGAACAGCCTGCGCGCCTTCGACAAGCTGACGCACACCGATGGCGGAGAGGTGCGCATCATCAGCGACCCGCCCCTGATCATTCCGATCGAGGAGCTGGCGGGGGGCGGCCGCGGGCCCGAGATCGAGAAGCGGCTCCGGCGCGTCTTCGAGGCCTACGCGCGGACGCTCGACCGCGACGTCCGGCATCTGGTTGAGGGATACCGCTACGTGCACGCGGCTCACAAGGTCGTGGGGGTCGGGAGCGTCGGGACCCGAGCGTGGATCCTGCTGCTGCTCGGCCGTGACTCCGGCGACCCGCTCTTCCTGCAGGCGAAGGAGGCCCAGCATTCGGTCCTCGAGCCATTCACCGGGGCCAGCGCCTTCAGGCAGCAGGGGCGCCGCGTTGTCGAGGGTCAGCGCCTCATGCAGGCCGCAAGCGACATCTTCCTGGGCTGGACGACGGCGAAGGGATTGGACGGGAAGGATCGGGACTTCTACGTGCGCCAGCTCTGGGACGGCAAGGGATCAGCCGAGATCGAGAAGATGACTCCGGCGACGATGGGGCTGTACGGGCGGCTCTGCGGCTGGACCCTGGCCCGGGCCCATGCCCGCTCCGGCGATCGGACCGCCATCGCTGCCTACCTCGGGAAAGGCGACGCGTTCGATCGGGCCATGTGCGCCTTCGCAGAGGCGTACGCCGACCAGAACGAGCGCGACTACGAGGTTTTCACCGGCGCGGTCTCGGAGGGCCGGCTCGAGGCAGTCACCGGCCTTTGAGGCTCGCCAGCTGCCGCTCGAGAAAGCGCCTCTCGGGATCCGAATGGACGAGCTCCAGAGCGCGCTCGTAGGCCTCGCGAGCCTCATCGGTGCGGCCGAGACGGCGCAGCAGCTCCGCCCGGGTCGAGTGCAGGTAGTGGTAGCTCTCGAGCTCGAGCCCATCGATCAGGGCGAGCGCGCCCTCGGCGTCTCCCGCCTCGGCGATCGCCGCGGCTCGGTTGAGCTCCACCACCGGTGACCCCGTACGGCGGCCGAGCTCGCCGTAGAGGGCTGCGATCTGCGGCCAATCCGCCGGGTCCGCCGTGTGCAGCACGGCGATCGCGGCCTGCAGCACGTAAGGCCCGCGCCCGCCGAGTGCCATCGCGCGGTCGAGTGTCGTCCGCCCCTGCTCGATCTCGTCGAGGTCCCAGAGCGAGCGGTCCTGGTCGCGGAGGAGCACGACGGTGTGATCGACGAAGCGCGCGTCTCGCCGGGCGTCGTTGACCAGCATCAGCGCAAGCAACCCGTGGGCCTCGGGCTCGTCCGGCATGAGCTCGGCGAGCGCGCGGCCCAGCCGGATGGCCTCCATCGAGAGATCGCCCCGAC
>DATGDO010000245.1:0-52513 GCA_035310805.1 Solirubrobacterales bacterium | reverse complement strand
AGGTTGAAGAGGGTGAAGACGTTGCCCGCGACGATGCTCGCCACCGAGCGGCTGGTCCGGTCCTCGAGCGGGCCGAGCTGGCGCAGGCGCTTCGCCGCCTCCTTTTCCGAGAGCCCTCCTGGATGACGCTGGTCGGTCACCGCTCCATTGTTAGCGAAGCGACCCCGTCTTGACCCGGTGTCATGGGGGGTCCCAGAACCATCGCTCGAAGGGGCGCACGGCTCCCCGCCGCAGGCGCCGGCGGCCGAAGTAGGCGAGCTCCTCCTCGAAGATGAAACGGGTCGCTCCCCGGCTTCGCCTGCGGAGCGCCCTCGCATCAGGCGGCGCTGCGCTGCGCGCCGCGACGCCCGGCAGCCCCGCCTCCCATGCCCGAAGCCCGATCGGCTGGCAGCGGCGCTGGGACACGATTCGGCGGCGGCTGTCATAGGGGTAGGTCCTGGGCAGCCCGGCGTCGCGGCAGCCGGCGTCCGTGACCACGTTCAGGTAGCGGTCCTCGGGCACCGTCGTCCGCACCAGGACCGGGGCGGATTCGGGCCGCAGGTCCTCAGGGCCGTAGGGCTGCCTCTCCAGCAGCCGATAGACGTTGGCGCGCGCCACCGCGACGGTCCGGCAGAGGTAGACGACGGGAAACGACTCAGGCGGATTCCAGCGGCCGCCGCGCTGGGCCGCATGGCGCCCGTCGAGCGGGTCCCGCCAGTCGGGGTCCGCCACCCGCAGGTAGGGCCCGCCCCGCCGGATCGTCCTCATGCCCCGCTACACCGGTCGCGCCTCAAGAGACGGGTCACTCCTGACGGAGCGCCCTCGCCTGACCCTCGCATCAGGCCCAGTCGAACGAGCGCCGGATCAGCGTCTGGAGCTCGTCCTGGCGGTCGCCTTCGATCATCTCGAGCATCGAGACGCCGCCGTACGCATCGGCCGGGCGCCGGGCGATGCCCGGGATGCGCTCCGGCTTCAGCCGGTGATGGAGCAGGTCGCAGATCGCGGCGACGGTCGCCACCTTCGCCATCCGGCTCGACGGCACCCCGCGCTCGCGCCATTGCCCGACCGCCTGGCGGCTGACGCCGAAGAGGCGACCCAGCTCGGTCTCCGAGAGCTCCAGGGTCTCGGCGATCGGGTCGAGCAGGGTGGGAGTGAGGACGGGACTCATCGTGATCCCATCCTAGCGCAAGCAATCCGCAAGCTCTAGGCGGCAGGCGGAGTCTCCACCCCGGAAGGGGTGAGGAATCACTAGGGTTGCCGCGCATGGGTTTGAAGCTCGGACTGAACCTCGGCTACTGGGGGATCGGCCCCCAGGGCGACGAGGCGACTGAGATCGTGCTCGCCGCCGAGCGCGCCGGATTCGACTCCGTCTGGTCGGCCGAGTCCTATGGATCCGACGCCGTCAGCGTGCTGGCCTACCTGGCGGCGAAGACGGAGACGATTCAGCTCGGCGCCGCGATCCTCCAGGTCCCGGCTCGCCAGCCGGCCGCCGCCGCGATGGCCGGGGTGACGATCGACGCGCTCTCCGGCGGCCGCTTCATCTTCGGCTTCGGTCCCTCCGGGCCGCAGGTCTCCGAGGGCTGGTACGGCGTCCCCTACGAGAAGCCGTGGGGCCGCACCCGCGAGTACGTAGAGATCGTCAGGCAGATCGTCGCGCGGGAGGGTCGCCTGGAGTACGAGGGCAAGCACTTCAAGCTGCCGCTGAGGGAGGGCGAGGGCGTCACCGGCCAGGGCAAGGCCCTGAAGCTCAACGTCCACCCGATTCGGAACGAGATCCCCGTCTACCTCGGGGCGATCGGCAGGAAGTCGGTCGAGCTCGCGGCCGAGATCGCCGAAGGCTGGATCCCCATCTTCTTCTCGGTCGAGGCCTGGCAGGAGGCCTGGGGCGAGCACATCGAGGCCGGCCTGTCCAAGGGCGGCAGGACCCGCGAGGACTTCCAGGTCTCCCCATCGGTCCAGGTGGCGATCGACGGCGACCTGGACGCGGCCCGCGGCCTGGTCAAGGCCGGCCTGCTGCTCTACCTCGGGGGCATGGGCTCGAAGAAGACGAACTTCTACGCCGACCTGACCCGGCGCTTCGGCTTCGCCGAGGTCGCGGACGAAGTCCAGTCGCTCTACCTCGACGGCAAGCGGGAGCAGGCATACGCCGCCATCCCCGACGAGCTCGTCGACGCAACCGCGATGATCGGCACCGAGGACGAGATCGCGGAGCGCGTCAAGCGCTTCTCCGACGCCGGCGTCGATCGGATGATCGTCTCGCCGATGCACGGCAACGCCGAGGAGAACACCCGCACGCTCGAGCGGCTCGCCGAGATGGTCGGCGCCGGCTCTCCGGCCTGAGGCATGGGGGACTCGGAGGAGAAGCTCGACGTCGAGGAGGCGATCATCCGCCTCAACGACGCGCTCAAGCTCCAGTACCGCGCGGCGCACCAGTACATGCTGAGCTCGGGCAGCCTCTTCGGCTTCGAGTTCCAGGCGCTCGGCGACCGCCTCTGGGAGTACGCGCTGGCCGAGCTTGCGGACGGCCGCAAGCTGGTGGAGAAGATCGTCGCGCTGGGCGGCGAGCCGACGATCGAGGTTGCGCCGCTTCAGTGGACAGGCGAGCCCGACGGCGCGGTGGACTGGCTGGTCGAGTCGGAGTCCGAGGCCGTGGAGACGCTCCAGGCCGCGATCGAGCCGACCGGGCGCGAGGGCCGCTCGGAGGCGCTGGAGCACATGCTCGAGCACGTGATCATGCGCAAGCAGGACCAGATCGACTTCCTGGTGCGAGCCAGGCGTCGCAGCTGACATTGCCCGTGTCGCAGGCCGACGTCGACGTGGTCATCGATCAGTTCGAGGCGGTCAATGAGCGCGACTTCGGGCGCGCGATGGATCACTACGCCGAGGACGTGGTACTGGTCGTGCCCCAGGTGGAGAATCTCCAGAACCCGGGGATCTACGAGGGCAAGCAGGCGGTGGGGGAGTGGTTCGGCGACTGGTTTCGCACATTCGACCGCGACTATCGCTTCGAGATCAAGGAGGCTCGCGAGCTCGGCGGTGTGGTCTTCCTGTTCGCCACGCACGGTGGGCGCGGCCGGCTGAGCGGAGCGCCGGTGAGCGGCGAAAACGCCTACCTCTACCGCGTCCGCGACAGGAGGATCAGCCGGGTCGGGTTCTTCGCGACACGAGACGATGCCCTCGAGGCAGCCAGCCTGCCGGAGTGGTCGGAGGCCGAAACCGACTAGATTGCCGCGTCTCCATCCCCGCTGGGAGTGGGCCCGCTGGGAGTGAGCCATCCGGATGAAGATCGGAGTTCCAAAGGAGACCGCAGAGGGAGAGCGCCGCGTGGCGCTCGTTCCCGACGTGGTCAAGGCGCTGGTCGCGAAGAAGATCGAGGTCGCGATCGAGCCGGGCGCGGGTGAGGGCGCCTCGCATCCAGACTCGGAGTACACCGACGCCGGGGCCAAGGTCGGCGACGACGTCTGGGGCGCCGACGTCGTCCTCAAGGTGACACCGCCGACCGACGAGGAGGTCGGCCGCCTCAAGCAGGGCCAGGTCCTGATCGGCTTCCTGCAGCCGCTCACCAACGGCGCGCTCGCGCGCTCGCTCGCCGATCAGGGCGTGACCAGCTTCGCGATGGAGTCGATCCCGCGGATCACGCGAGCCCAGTCGATGGACGCGCTCTCCTCCCAGGCGAACCTGGGCGGCTACATGTCCGTCCTGATCGCCGCGCGCGAGTCCGGAAGGCTCTTCCCGATGATGACCACGGCGGCCGGGACGATCCCACCCGCCAAGGTCCTCGTCCTCGGCGCCGGAGTCGCCGGCCTGCAGGCGATCGCAACGGCCAAGCGGCTGGGCAGCGTGGTCACGGGCTTCGACGTGCGATCCGTCGTCAAGGAGCAGGTCCAGTCGCTCGGCGGCCGCTTCCTCGAGGTCGAGGCGGTCAAGGACGCCGAGGGCGAGGGCGGCTACGCCAGGCCGCTGACAGAGGAGGAGAACGAACGCCTTCGCGAGGAGCTTGCGGAGGCGGCCAAGCGGCAGGACGTGATCATCACGACGGCCCAGATCCCCGGCCGGCCCGCGCCCCGCCTGATCACCGCGGACGCGGTGCGCAGCATGGCGCCCGGCTCGGTGATCATCGACCTCGCCGCCGAGACCGGCGGCAACGTCGAGGGGTCTGTGCCGGGCGAGACCGTCGAGGAGGACGGGGTGAAGATCATCGGCCCGGCGAACCTGCCGAGCGAGATGGCCGGAAACGCCTCGGCCCTCTATGCCAAGAACCTTCAGAACCTGATCGAGCTGATCGTCGACGACGAGGGCAACCTCGGGATCGACACCGAGGACGAGATCATCGCCGGCGCCTGCCTGACCAAGGACGGCGAGATCGTCAACGAGAGAGCCAAGCAGGCCGCGGGCACCGCATCCGGCGGCGGAGAGGAGTCCAGTCAATGAGTCTGATCACCGAGATCACGATCTTCGTCCTGGCCGCGTTCGTCGGCTTCGAGGTGATCTCGAAGGTCCCGACGACCCTCCACACCCCGCTGATGTCGCAGACGAATGCGATCCACGGCATCGTCATGCTCGGCGGGCTGATCGTGATCGGCGCCGCCGACGACTCGCTGGAGAAGGTGATCGGCACGATCGCGATCGCCTTCGGGACGATCAACATCGTCGGCGGGTTCATGGTCACGGACCGGATGCTCGGCATGTTCCGCGGCCGCGACCGCAAGCCGAAGCCAGAACTGGACGCCGGCTCCTCAGCTTCGCTTCCGGGGCCGGCTTCGGCTGAGGGAAAGGACGCCTGAGCGTGATCCCGGTCGCCGCGCTGTCGCCGAACAGCGACTTCGTCACCGTCTGCTACATCGTCGCCTTCTCCCTGTTCATCTTCGGGATCCGGCAGGGGACCCATCCCCGCACCGCGCGGCGCGGCAACCTGATCGCCGCGGGCGGGATGGCGATCGCGGTCGCGATCACCCTCTCGCTGGACGTGATCGGGAACGGCGCCCTGATCCTGGTCGGAATCCTGCTCGGGACCGCCGTCGGCGCGATCGCCTCGATCCGGGTGCAGATGACGCAGATGCCGCAGATGGTGGCGCTCTACAACGGCGTCGGCGGCGGGGCGGCGGCGCTGATCTCCTGGTCGGAGTTCCGTCACGCGAGCGCCGGCGGGGCCAGCATCCCGCTCGACGTCTTCGTCCCGATCCTCTTCTCCACCGTGATCGGCTCGGTTTCCTTCTGGGGGTCGAACATCGCCTTCGGCAAGCTCCAGGCGATCCTGCCCAGCCGCCCGATCCAGTTCCGCGGCCAGCACATCTTCAACGGCCTCCTGCTGGCGGCCATCCTGGCGGGCTGCATCGTGCTCGGCATCGACCACGACTCCCCGTCGGAGGGCCTCTACATCGGCGTCCTGATCGCCGCCGCTGTGCTCGGCAACCTCTTCGTCCTGCCGATCGGCGGCGCCGACATGCCGGTGGTGATCTCATTGCTCAACGCCTTCACCGGCCTTGCGGCCGCCGCGGCCGGGTTCGCCCTCGACAACGTGGTCCTGATCGTCGCGGGCACGTTGGTCGGCTCCTCGGGAACGATCCTCACCCTCGAGATGAGCCGAGCGATGAACCGCTCGATCGGCAACCTGCTCTTCTCCGGGTTCGGCGCCGTCAGCGCCGGGGCGGGCGAGATCGAGGAGCGCCCCGTCCACTCGATCGGCGCCGAGGACGCCGCCATCAAGCTCGGCTACGCGGACTCGGTCGTCTTCGTCCCCGGCTACGGGATGGCGGTTGCCCAGGCCCAGCACGCGGTCAAGGAGCTAGCCGACGAGCTCCAGAAGCGCGGCGTCGAGGTCAACTACGCGATCCATCCGGTGGCCGGCCGGATGCCGGGACACATGAACGTCCTGCTCGCCGAGGCCGACGTCCCCTACGAGCAGCTCAAGGAGATGGACGAGATCAACCCGGAGATGCCGCGCACCGACGTGGCGGTCGTGATCGGCGCGAACGACGTCACCAACCCGGCCGCCAAGGACGATCCCGACTCTCCGATCGCCGGCATGCCGATCATCGAGGTCGACCAGGCCAAGGAGGTGATCGTCATCAAGCGGAGCCTCAGCCCGGGCTTCGCCGGCATCGACAACGACCTCTTCTATGAGGACAAGACCTCGATGCTGTTCAGCGACGCCAAGGGCGCCGCCTCCGAGATCGCCGCGCAGGTCGAGGAGCTCTAGCCCGGTCAGCCAGACTGACGGCTGACGGGTCGCGCCGGCTGGCGCGCGCCCAGGATCAGTCGCGGCCGCGGAAGCGCGGCAGTGCGAGCCCGATGATGAATCCGAGAACGGCCGCCAGCAGCAGGGCGAAGATCAGCGGGATGTTGGTGGTCGAGAAGAAGAACTTCACGTCCACGTGCTGTGAGTTCTGCAGGATGAAGACGGCGGCGACGACGATCGCGACGATCGTGACCCAGAAGCGCGTGCCCCTGCGATGCTCGTGCGTCGTCGGCAACTCGTCGGACACGGCGCGACCCTAGCACGGGCCTCGGCCCCGATTTACTGACGCTCTCGTCACCCCAGCGTGCATTCGGGTGCAGGGCGGCACGTAGCTTCATCCGCGTGTGGCCGAACCGGATCGGGTCAGGGGACGGTCGAGTGGATCGCCCTGATCGCCCTCGTCTCGGCGGCGCTCGTCTCGCTGGGGTGGCTGATCGGCCTGCGGCCGACGGGCATGCCGCTTGCCCGAGCGATCGGCGAGCGCATGGTCTGCGCGGTCAGGCTGGGCTACGGCTGCCGCAGCGACCCGCAGCTCGCCGACGCCTACGGCGAGCTGGCCGCCGCGGTCCGCGGGAACGCCCCCCGCATCGTCTACGAGCGGGGGATGACCGCCCTGCCGGTCGACTTCCGCTCCTGCCGCTCGCCGAGCTGCTCCGACGGGGCGGGCAGCGGCCGCGTCAACCGATCGCTCTCCGGTGAGGCCGCATCCGCCTTCACCCACGTGATCGACTGCCGCGAGGTGGCGGGGGCCGCCGCCCGCGGCTATGACTGCTCGGGCGAGCGCGGGGGCCGGGTCTACATCCAGTACTGGACCTACTACGGGGACTCCGCCACCACGCGGGGGGCGCCGGTCGTCGGCGCGGCCGGGTACCACCCGGACGACTGGGAGTCGTACGCCGTGAGGATCAACCCCGACGGCAGCGTCGACGCCCGCGCCAGCTCCCACAACGGCTACAACGGCGCCAACGATCCGGCCCTCGACTGGGCCTCGGACGCGGCGAGCAAGGTCCCGGGCGCCACCCAGGCGAGGGACGCCGGCGAGCACCTGGGCCTCCGGGGCGAGGGCGGCTGGACCGCCTCGGAGGGGACCCTCTACGTCTCCGGCGGCAGCCACGCCGGGCACGCCGCCGGGGGCTCGCTGAGCCGAGAGCTCGCCGGCCTGCTGGCCTACGAGCGGCTGGCGCTCCGCGCCGGGCGGCTGCGCGGCCCGCTCGGGCCGACCGCCGAACGCCACCGACAGGAGCTGCTGGCGAGCCGGCTGCGCAATGCGCTCTTCGGGCCCGGCGCCCGGACGACGCCGAGGGGCAGCCTCCGGCTGATCCCGCTGGAGCCGCTGTCCGATCGCGGCTCGTACTCGTTCGCGATCACGCCGCCCTGGCGCAAGCGCGTCTATTTCGATCCGGAGTACCGCGGAACGGATTGACCTCGACCGACCCTCCAGTGTCCCGCTGACCCGCTCCGTATGCCGCCGCCTAGCGCGGCGGCATGCGAAGGGCGCCGTCCAGCCGGACCGCCTCTCCGTTCAGCATCGGGTTGGCGACGATCTCGCAGGCGAGCCGGCCGTACTCCTCCGGCCTGCCGAGGCGCGAGGGGAAGGGGACGCCGGCGCCGAGCGCCTGGCGCTGCTCCTCGGGGAGGGCGGCGAGCAGGGGGGTGTCGAACAGTCCCGGCGCGATGGTCATCACCCGGATCCCGCGGCCGGACATGTCGCGGGCGGCCGGCAGGGTGAGCGCGACAACGCCCCCCTTGGAGGCCGCGTAGGCCACCTGGCCGATCTGGCCGTCCCAGGCGGCGATCGAGGCGGTGTTGATGCAGACGCCGCGCTCGCCCTCCTGATCGGGCTCGTTGTCAGACATCGCGGCGCAGGCGAGACGCAGCACGTTGAAGGTCCCGATCAGGTTCACCTTGATCACGTTGTGGAAGATCTCGAGGTCGTGGGGGCCCTGCTTGGAGGCGGTCCGCTGAGCCCAGCCGATCCCGGCGCAGCAGACGGAGATCCGCAGGCCGCCGCCCGCGCCCGCGGCGGCCTCGACGGCAGCCTGGACGGGCTCGGGCTCCATCACGTTCGCCTCCATGAAGGCGGCGCGCTCGCCGAGCTCGGTGGCAAGCGCCTCGCCCTTCTCGGCGTTCAGGTCCGCGATCACGACCGAGGCGCCGCGCTCGTACAGGGCCCGTGCGGTAGCGGCGCCGAGCCCGGAAGCCCCGCCGGCGACCAGCGCGCTTGCTCCCTCGATCTCCATCGGCGCGGCAGACTACCTGGGCCCTCGCGAAAACGCCCCGAGCCGGCGACCCTGCCTCGGTAGTCTTGACTGATCGCGGAGGTCGCTGCACCGACGACGGAGGGTGGATCTCGTCCCGCCTCCGGCCGCAAGGCCGCCCTGGCCGGGCGTCTGGAGGAGGCGCGGCGCCACACCCTCGAGCTGATCGAGCCGCTCACCGAGGAGCAGCTCAACCGGGTATACGACCCCATTCTCAGCCCGCTGATCTGGGATCTCGGCCACATCGCAAACTTCGAGGAGCTCTGGCTGGTGCGGCGGATCGGCCACCGCGAGCCTCTGCGGGGCGACCTGGGCGAGCTCTACGACGCGATCGAGCAGCCGCGGAAGATCCGGGGCGAGCTCCCGATCCTGAGGGCCGACGAGGTCCGCCCCTACATGGAGCAGGTGCGGGAGCGGACGCTCGAGGTGCTCGGCGAGATCGAGCTCGATCCCGGTGACCGGCTGCTGGCCGACGGCTTCGTCTACGAGATGCTGCTCGCGCACGAGCAGCAGCACAACGAGACGATGCTGCAGCTGCTGCAGATGGTCGAGTCCTACGAGCCGGTCGCCCTCGACGGCTCAGCCGAGGCCGAGCCGGTCACGGAGGGACCCGAGATGATCCCGGTCGAGGGCGGCGAGCGCGAGATCGGGGCAGGCCCGGAGGGCTTCGCCTACGACAACGAGCGGCCCCGCCACCGAGTCGAGGTCGCCTCCTTCCTGATCGACCGTACCCCCGTTTCCAACGGCGACTACATCGTCTTTCTCGAGGAGACCGGGGCCGAGCCGCCGATGTACTGGGAGCGGGAGGGGGACGGGAGCTGGGTCCGGACGGCCATGGGCCGCACCGAGGAGGTCGATCGGCGGCTGCCGGTGATCCACGTCTCCTGGCCCGAGGCCGACGCGTTCGCGCGCTGGGCCGGCAAGCGCCTGCCGAGCGAGGCGGAGTGGGAGGTGGCCGCCGCGGGAGCCAGCCGCGAGCGGGCAAACCTCGACCAGCTCTCCTTCGCCCCCGCGCGGGTGGGTGCCTACGGCGATGCGCCGTCCGCTTGCGGGGCGTTGCAGATGCTGGGCGACGTCTGGGAGTGGACCAGCTCCGACTTCACGGCGTACCCGGGCTTCGCCGCCTTCCCCTACCCGGAGTACTCGGAGGTCTTCTTCGGCGACGCCCACAAGGTTCTACGGGGCGGAGCGTGGGCGACCCGTCGCGACGTGATCCGCACGAGCTTCCGTAACTGGGACCTGCCGGAGCGTCGGCAGATCTTCTCCGGCATCCGCTGCGCGAGGGATGCCGAATGAGCAGATCACACCACGGCGGCCCGAGGCGTTCGAGCCCCAACGACTGATCCGAAGCCAGGGCGAGCACGAGGACAGCCAAGGATCGGACCCGACATAACTCCCGCCGAGACAAGCACCGACCGCATCACCGTCGAGGTGAACCTGCCTCCGGGCGGGCCGCTCTCCGGCATGGCCGCGGACGTTCGCGCCGGCCTGACGAGGCCCTTCAAGGAGCTCTCCCCGCGCTACTTCTACGACGAGCGAGGCTCGGAGCTCTTCGAGCAGATCACCGAGCTCGCGGAGTACTACCCCACCCGCTGCGAGCGGGCCATCCTGCAGGGCCGCTCGGCGGAGATCTGCGAGGCGGCCAACCGCCCGGCGAGCCTGATCGAGCTCGGCTCGGGCTCAGCGCGCAAGACCCGTGTCCTGCTCGACTCGATGAGGGACGCCGGCTGCCTGGAGACGTATTGCCCGGTCGACATCTCCGAGGAGATCACCCGTGAGACGGCCGAGCGGATCGCGGCCGAGTACGACGGAATCAATGTCCGCGGCCTGGTCTGCGACATCGAGTTCGACCTCGAGCGCGTCCCGGTCGGCGGTCCGAGAGTGATCGCCCTGCTCGGGGGCACGATCGGCAACTTCGCCCCACACCAGCGCGCGGGCTTCCTGCGCCGCATCGCGAACCTGCTCGACCCGGCGGACCGGTTCCTGCTCGGCACCGACCTGGTCAAGGACCCGGCGATCCTCGAGGCCGCCTACAACGACTCCAAGGGTGTGACCGCGGAGTTCAACAAGAACGTGCTCTCGGTCCTCAACCGCGAGCTCGGCGCCGACTTCGACCTCGACTCCTTCGAGCACGTGGCCCGCTGGGACCCGGAGAACCTCTGGGTCGACATCAGGCTGCGCTCGCAGGCCAACCAGGTGGTCAACGTCTCCGGGCTCGACATGCAGGTGCCGTTCGGCGCCGGCGAGGAGATGCGAACTGAGATCTCCACCAAGTTCCTTCGGCCGGGGCTGGAGGGAATCTACGCCGAGGCCGGTCTCGAGCTGACCGACTGGTGGACCGACTCCGACGGCCTCTACGCGCTCTCGCTGGCCAGGGCGGCCTGAGGCCGGCCGCTGCACAAATCGGGTCGCTCGAGGCTGATCAAGTAGCGCGCGGCTACGCCGGCGCCAGCGCCTCGATCAGCTCGCCGAGCCGGTCCGGCGTCGTGATCGGGGTGATCACCGGCAGCGTGATCCCGCCCTCGACGAAGGCCCGAAGCCGCTCGCGCATCCGCTCGGGCGGCCCGAAGATGAACATCTCCTCGATCAGCTCCCAGGGCGCGGCCTCGGCCGCCTTCTGGCGGTCCTTGGCCTTCCACGCTTCGACCATCTCGTCGATCCTCTCCCCGTAGCCGAGCCAGCGGTAGAAGGCCTCGTAGACCGGGACGGTGATGTAGGAGGAGAACATGAACCGGGCGAGCGGCTCGACCTGCTCGCGCTCGCCGGGGATGCAGAAGAAGCGGCAGAGCAGCTCGAAGCCCTGCGGTGCTCCCTCCAGCTGCTCGACGACCTTCGGCAGCCCGGCGAGCGGCAGGAAGTTCGTGAACGCTCCGTCGCCCTTCTCGACCGCGAGCCGGAGCATCCTGCCCCGCAGCGCGGCGACGATGATCGGCACCCTCGCCTCCGGGGCGCGCTCGAGCTTGAAGCCTCCGTCGGCCCGCTCGCCGGTCAGGGCCGCCCTCAGGAAGTCGATCGTCTCGGACATCTTGCTGAGCGGCTTCTCGAAGGGCATGCCGTTCCAGCCCTCCACGATCCGGTCCGAGGAGGCGCCGATCCCGAGCGCGAAGCGGCCTCCAGAGGCGTCCGCGAGTGCCGCCGTCTCCTGCGCGAGCAGAGCCCGGCCGCGCTGCATCACTCCCACGACTCCGGTTCCGAGCCGCACGCTCTCGGTCCAGGCGGACGCCAGCGAGAGCGGCGTGAAGCCGTCCGGCCCGTTCGTCTCGCCGGACCAGAGGTCCGTGTAGCCGGCCGCCTCGGCCCTCCGGAAGTGCTCCGCGTTTTGCGGCAGCCCGATCCCGGTGAGAGGGACGGTCAGTCCCCAGCGCTGCGCCACAACCGCGACCCTATAAGGGCGGTTCGGATAGGGTCGCGCGCGTGGATGCGTCCAGGCTCGATCGCTCGGAGATCATCGGGATGATCGCCGCGGCGCTGCTGGTGGTCAGCCTGTTCCTCGAGTGGTTCTCGCTCTCGACCGACCCGAGCGTCGTCCAGCGCGGCAACGATCCCGCCAACTGGGCCTGCGGGGTGGGCGAATCGAGCTGCAGCGCCTGGCACACCTTTCCGATCCTCCGCTGGCTGCTGCTCGCCGCCGCCGCCGCGCCCTTCATCCTCGCCTGGATCGTGGTCCGGGGCCACGCACTCTCCTGGCCGAGGGGCGAGCTGACGGCGATCGTCGGCCTGACCGCCTTCGTCCTGATCGCCTACAACGGGATCGTCGCCAAGCCGCAGGATGGGCTCGAGATCAGCCTCTCGTTCGGATACTGGCTCGCGCTGCTCGCCTCCGTAGGCATCTTCGTCACGGGCGCTTCGCGTGCCGTGGAGAGCGGCGGCGGAGCCCGGCGAAAACCGCCCGCCACCTTCTGATCGTTCGGCGGCGTGTTTGTGGCCGCCGTGCATGGCAAAGCCGTGCGCCGATAGCCTCTGAGAGCAAATGGCGGAAGCCGAGCAACACGTCATCTCGCATGACGTCCGGGACGCCTCGCATCCGGATCGCAACCTGGCGCTCGAGCTGGTCCGCGTGACCGAGGCGGGCGCGCTGGCCGCCGGTCGCTGGATCGGCCGGGGCCAGAAGGAGAGCGCCGACGGTGCAGCGGTGGACGCCATGCGGCTGATGCTCGACACGGTCCCGATGGACGGCGTGGTCGTGATCGGCGAGGGCGAGAAGGACGAGGCGCCCATGCTCTACAACGGCGAGGAGATCGGCGACGGCAGCCCTCCGGTGGTCGACATCGCGGTCGACCCGCTCGAGGGCACCACGCTGACCGCGCGCGGCCAGCCCTCGGCGCTCTCCGTGATCGCGCTGTCCGAGCGCGGAACGATGTTCGATCCGGGCCCCTGCGTCTACATGGAGAAGATCGCGACCGGTCCGCGCGCCGCCGACCTGATCAGCCTCGACGAGCCGCTCGAGGACGTGATCAAGAAGGTCGCCGAGCGCAAGGGGGGGGAGCCCGGGGACGTCACGGTGATCATGCTCGACCGCCCCCGTCACGAGGAAGCGGTCGAGACCCTCCGCGAGGTCGGCGCGAGCATCAGGTTCATCTCCGACGGCGACGTCGCGGCTGCGCTCTTCTCGGTCATGCCGAACACCCACGTCGACCTGCTCTGGGGGGTCGGGGGAACGCCGGAGGGCGTCCTCTCCGCGGCGGCGATCAAGTGCATGGGCGGCAGGATCCTGGGACGCCTCTGGCCGCGGAACGACGAGGAGCGCAAGGCGGCCGAGGACGCCGGGTACGACCTCTCCCGGATCCTGGACGCGGACGACCTGGTCTCGGGGGAGGACGTCTTCTTCGCCGCCACCGGTGTCACAGACGGCGACCTGCTCGACGGCGTCCGCTACCTGGACGACGGCCACGCGACCACCGAGTCCCTGGTGATGCGCTCGCGCTCGGGCACCGTGCGCCGGGTGCGGGCCACCCACAACCGCCCGAAGCTCAGGGAGGTCGTGGGCGGCCGCTACGGCTAGCGCGGCGCCGCCAGCTCAGCCTTCGACCGGGAGGCGCCCGGTGTCATCCCTCTCGTGACGCAGCGAGTTGATCACCGCGCCGGCGAGCATCGCCAGGCTGATCGCGTAGAACCAGACCAGGGTGACGAGGATGAAGCCGATCGTCCCCCCGATCCGGTGCAGGTCGGAGATCTTGGCGAGGTAGAGCGGGAAGATGTAGTTGCCCGCCGAGGTGAGCAGCGCGAAGAAGAGGGCGCCCGGCCAGACGGAGCGCCACGGCATGTGGCCCTTCGGGACGGCCCAGTAGATCGCCGAGATGATCAGGAAGGTGGCGATCAGGCCGCCGATCACCACGATCAGAGTGCGGGTCGCCCCGAAGTCGGAGAGCCCGAAGGGCAGGTTGTCCGCGCTCGTCAGGACCGCGCTCTCGACGGTCGGAACGGTGACGCTGGCGAGCAGCAGGAGGAGCAGTCCGAGCAGCATCACGAGCGAGAAGCGCTTCTGCTGGACCCAACCCCGGCACTCGACGTGGTAGATCCGGCAGAAGGCCGTGTCCATCGCCCCCCAGAAGGAGGCGCCGATCCAGATCCCGCCGACGATCGCCGCGATTCCGATGGTCGTCGAGCTGGCTCGCACGCGGTCGATCGCGTCCTGGAGGGCGCCCTGCTCGATGTTGGGGAAGAGCCGCTGGATGTCGAGGATGACGCTGTGCTCGACCTCGCCGCTGTTCACGACCTTGCCGAAGATGAAGAGCACGAGCAGGGCGAACGGGAAGACAGCCAGCACCAGGTTGTAGGCGACCATGCCGGCGAGCCCGGTGATGTTCTCCTTGTAGGCGCGGTTCCAGAAGGCGCGCATCCAGCGGTGCCGCCACAGGTGCCAGCGTGGGTACTGCGGCTCGGGTCGGCTGAGTGGCCAGACGCTCATGCGTAACGAACGTCCAGACCGGGGTACCTCGATGAGCGGCCGGAACTTTGCCCCGAACTGCTTGTTCTGGCGTTGGCAAGCGGCTCACGGGGCCCGCCGCTGGCGTTGACTTCAAAAAATATAGTGGCTACCATACGAACGGACGTTTGAGGAACACTCGCGAGGATTAGGCACGAAGAAGGCGACGAAGCGCGGTTGCGGCTCGCCCGCACCGCGTTTTTGTGGCCTCTGAGGGGGATGGAGTAAGGGTTTTCGTCAGCGGGGGAGATGAGTTCAGGTCCCCCGAGAGTCAGGTACACGGACCTACAGCCAGGAAACCGAAAGACAGCCAGGAAGGAAGAGCGTAGGCGAATGCTGGTAGCGGAGATCCAAGAGCTTGAAGAAGTAAAGACGCTGGTCACCAGAGGCCAGCAGCTCGGCGTCCTCACCTTCGGCGACGTCGCCAGCGCAGTGTCCGAGGTCGAGCTCGACGAATCCGACGTCGAGGACCTCTACGGGCACCTCGAGAAGAACGGCATCGAGCTGGTCGAGGACCTCGACCCGGCCCAGAAGGCCGCCGCCGAGAACGAGCGCTCCGACGGCAAGCGCGGTCGCAAGCGCCAGAAGGCGCTCGACCTGAAGCCGGACATGACCACCGATTCCCTGCAGCTCTTCCTCAAGGACATCGGCAAGGTCAGGCTGCTCACCGCCGCCGAGGAGGTCGAGCTCGCGAAGCGCATCGAGCGTGGCGACCTCGACGCCAAGCAGAAGATGGTGGAGTCGAACCTCCGGCTGGTGGTCTCGATCGCCAAGAACTACCGCAACCAGGGCCTGCCCTTCCTCGATCTGATCCAGGAGGGCACGCTCGGTCTGGTTCGAGCCGCTGAGAAGTTCGACTACCGCAAGGGGTTCAAGTTCTCGACCTACGCCACCTGGTGGATCCGCCAGGCGATCGCCCGTGCGCTCGCCGACAAGGCGCGGACCATCCGCATCCCGGTCCACGTGGTCGAGAAGCTGAACAAGATCGGGCGCGCGGAGCGCAAGCTGGTCACCGAGCTGGGCCGCGAGCCCACTCCGGAGGAGATCGCCGAGGTCACCGGCATCGAGCCCGAGGAGGTCGATTCGATCAAGCGCTCGGCGCAGGCCCCGGTCTCGCTGGAGAAGCCGGTCGGCGACGAGGAGGAGTCGGAGTTCGGCCAGTTCATCGCCGATGAGCGTGCCGAGTCTCCCTTCGAGCGCGCCGCGGAGCTGCTCACCAAGGAGGCGTTGAAGGAAGCCCTCGAGAACCTCTCCTACCGCGAGCGTCGCGTGCTCGAGCTTCGCTACGGGCTCGGGGGCGAGCATCCGCGCACCCTGGACGAGGTCGGCCGCACCTTCAACGTCACCCGCGAGCGGATCCGGCAGATCGAGAACCAGTCGCTCAAGAAGCTGCAGTCGCTGGCGGAAGCGCAGAAGCTCCGCGAAGTCGCTTAGTCGGCTGAGCTCTTCCGCGCCCTGGCGGCCGCCCGCAGCGCGGGGCGGATCGCGTGCGTCGCCCTCGCCGGCAGGGTGACCTCGACCTCGATCACCTCGCCGTCGGAGCGACGCCGGGTGGTGGGCCCCAGCTCGTCGAAGAGCTGGAGCATCTCCCTGTTCTCGGCCAGGCAGACGCCGGTGAAGTGCTCGACGCCGTTCTCCCCGGCGAGCCTCGCCAGCATCTGCAGCAGGGCGGTGCCGACCCCGCGGCCCTGCCACTCGTCCGCAACCGTGACCGCGACCTCGGCCCGACCGGGGTCCTCGAGCTCGCAGACGTAGCGGGCCACCCCGACGATCTCGTCCGCCTCGGTGACCGCGACCAGCGCCTCGTGCGCCTCGTGATCGAGCTCGGTGAGGTAGGCGAGCTCGCTCTCCGTGAGGCGCTTGACGGGGGCCAGGAAGCGCTTGTAGACGGACTCCTGGCTGAGATGCTCGAAGGCGCCCACGAGCGCGAGCTTGTCCTCCGGGGTGATCGGGCGGACGCACAGCCGGACGCCGTCGATCGTCTCGAAGTCCTCGCCCTTGCCCCTGTCCACCAGCTGAGTATCCCTCCTCCGTACGCCCCCCACTTCACAAAGTAAAGCTTTGACGCTATCCTGCGGATTGTGTTCGACCGCGAATGTCCCGTCTGCCGGACGGCCGAGGTCATCTCCGGCAAGTGGACCCTCCTCATCATCCGCGACCTCGCCGACGAGTCGCTGCGCTTCTGCGAGCTGGAGCGCTCTCTGGATGGGATCAGCCCCAGGACCCTCTCCCTGCGCCTGAGGGCGCTGGAGGAGCAGGGGATCGTCGAGCGCCGCACCTTCCCCGAGGTGCCGCCGCGCGTCACCTATCAGCTCACCGACAAGGGCCGGGCCCTGGTGCCGCTGATCGAGGACATGCGCGCCTACGGCCGTCGCTGGCTGTCGGTCGACGAGCACGACACGGTTCCCGCCGGCCTCTAGCGGCGACCAGGCCGCTCCACTGCGGCAACGGAGGGCGAAGCCGAAGCGACTTGGGCAGGGCGGACGCCTGGCGACGCGATCTGGTGGCGAGCGCCTGCAATTCAGCCTGCACGCGCAGGAACGCCCGCGGCGGCGAGCGAATCCAGTGCGCGTGACGATGCTCGAGAGCACGACGGACAGGCTCGAGGAGGCGCTGAGGCGCCTCGCGGTGGAGGCGGCCGACCTCTTCGAGGAGCTGCTCGCGAGCGGGGCGGAGATGCCCTTCGACCTCGAGCCCTCAGACGACGGGCCGCTGCCGATGTTCTCCTACGCCCCCCTGACGGGGCAGTTCATCGAGCGCCATCTGGCCGAGCTGCGCCGCCTGGAGGCCTTCGTTGAGGTGCGTGAGATCGCGGGCGAGGATGCCGCGATCGGCTTCATGGTCGGCCTCTGGCAGGGCAAGGCCGAGTTCGACGTGGCCGGAGACAGGCTGCGCGGCGCGATCGACGGGGTCCTCTCGATGATCCGGTCGGACTCGGAGGAGGCCACGCCGGCCGGTGAGGTGATCGTCCCGCTGGTCGGCTTCCACATGCCGAAGGACGAGATCGAGCTCGACGGGGTTCGAATCGTGCGCGCCGACCTGGTCGAGGACGCGCCACTCGACGCGGTCGAGGCAACCCGCTCCGGGGGACGGGGGAAGCCGGGCTTTCTCGCCTGCCTGAGCTGCGGACTGGCCGCGGTCGCCCCGGCCGCCGCGGTGGCCGACGACCTTCGCCGCGCCCTTCGCACCATGAGGTTGTTCAGGCCAGGTGCGGTCGGGCTCGCCTCCCACGGCTGGGCGAGGCGCTCCGGCGGCTGGGAGCGCTTCGGCACCGGCGTCGGCCGCCCCCGCCAGGGCGGCTACCGGCTGACCGGCAACGAGGTCGCCGAGCTGGAGAGCTTCTCGCGCATGCTCGCCGAACGGGGCTCGCGGGTTCCCCAGCTCGACTGGGCGGCATCCCGATTCGAGCTGGGAGCCGAGCGCGGATCACTGATCGAGGCGCTGAGCGATTACCTGCTCGCCCTCCGGGGCCTGCTGGAGGGTGGCGGTCCGGCGAGGACCTCGCTGTCCGCCCGCGTCGCGGCGCTCGCCTGCGAGCCAAACGAGCGCGAGCAGGGCCGGGTCACCGTCGAGCGCGGCCTGGCGATCGAGAGAAAGCTGATGAGCGGCGGGCGCTACCGGCCAGCGGCCGGCGCCTCGCCGCTGGATGTGATCGCGGAGCTGGAGGAGCTGCTGCGGCGGCTGCTCAAGGGTCTCGCGACCGGGGAGCTGGGAGGAGACCTGCGGGCCGCCGCCGATGAGGTCCTGCTCTCCCACGGTCTCTCGGCGACGCACGTCGAGACTCCGGGTATCGGGGAGACAGCCGAGTGGCGCCTGCCCGAGATGCCCGAGGAGAAGCTCGAGCTCTCGGCGATCGCCGACGGCCACCTCGCCGATGACGAGATCTCCGTTCACAAGGCCGAAGAGGAAACTGGGCCGGAGACGAACCAATTGGACGATTTCTCCGTCCGGGCAGGCGAGGAGGATCGGCAACCGACGACGAGGATCGTCGTCGATGACGTCGAACTACCGCGTCTAATGGGAGCCGAGAGCGAGCCTCGCGCCACGACCCAGCCCGAGCCCGGGGATCGAGCCGATTGGTTCAGTGCTGGCGACGGCGAGCCCGAATGGCCCGCCTTCGCGAGACCAAGGCGCAATCGCAGCGCGGACCGCGAGCCCTCGAAGGACCGGGTCCGCTACCTCTTCCCGGTCCCGGACGCGACCGACTGGACCGTCGGCGAGCTTCGGTACGAGAGGAAGCAGAGCGGCTAGCTTTAGCTACGCAGCGCCTGAGGCCGCCAGCTCCTCGCGCTGCTCCTCGGTCGCGAACAGGTAGCGATCGATCTTGAGCAGGGCGTCGAGATCGTGCACGTCCTCGTCCAGATAGGGGACCCGGATCACGGCCCTTGGATTGAGCTCGCGCTCGAGGTGGCGGACGTTCTTGGCGTCACGCTGGGCGAGCGCCTGGTAGTCGGAGAAGTTGTGCGCGACCCGTTCGGCCAGGTCGTCGTCGAGGAGGCCGTGGAGGTCAGCCTCGGCCTCGCCCTCCGCCTCCGATTCGGCCTCGTAGTGCACCTTGTTGACGATCACGCCGCCAACCGGCAGCCTGGCCTCGACCAGCTTGCGGTGGAAGTAGACGGCCTCCTCGATCGGCTCGCCCTGCGGTCCGCAGACGACGACGAAGGTGGTCGCCGGGTCGGCGAGCAGCTCCGAGACCCGCTTGGCCCGCTCCCGGAAACCGTCGACCATGCCGCTAAAGGCCTGGAAGAACTCGCTCAGGTCGGAGAGCATGTCGAGGCCGGTCACCCGCTTCAGCACGCTGAAGGCCATCGAGCTGCCGCGGCCGACGACCTTGGTCGCAAAGCCCGTCGGCCTCATGAACATCTGCATCCCGCGCCCCTCGATGAACTGGGTGAGCCGCTTCGGAGCGTCGAGGAAGTCGAGGGCGTTGCGCGAGGGCGGCGTGTCGAGGACGAGGAAGTCGTAACGGCCCTCCTGGTGGAGCTCGAAGAGCTTCTCCATCGCCATGTACTCCTGAGAGCCCGCCAAGGCGTTGGAGAGCTGCCGGTAGATCCGGTTCTCGAGTATTCGGTCGCGCGTCTCGGCGTCCGGCGCGTGCTTGCGCACGAGCTCGTCGAAGGTCGCCTTGGCGTCGAGCATCATCGCCCAGAGCTCGCCCTGCATCTCGATGCCGGCGCGCTCGAAGAGCTTCGGGTCGACGCGCCTGGGCGTGTTCTCGAGCTCGGTCAGGCCCAGGGAGTCCGCAAGGCGCTTGGCTGGGTCGATCGTGAGCACGGCGACCTTTTGGCCCCGCGCCGCGAGGCCGGCGGCCAGCGCGGCCGAGGTCGTGGTCTTGCCCACGCCCCCCGAGCCCGCGCAGATGCAGATCCCGCGTCCCTCGACGATGTCGGTGATCGTCGGCATCAGACCAGGGCCCCAGCCAGGCGCTCCAGGGAGGGCACGTCGAGGGAGGGCTTGAAGATGAATGGCAGGGTCTTGACGGGGGAGGAGACCGCCCGCTTCAGGCGCTGCAGCTGCGCCCGCTGGGAGCGCGAGCGGCGGTACTCCGAGAGCGCGGCCCGCACGGCTGCCCGGGCGGGCCCGTCGGCCTGCTCGAGCGCCCTCTCGAGCTGGGAGGCCTCGTCCTTGGCGAAGCGCTCCGGGTAGAGCGCGTTCATGTAGACGCGGTCGACGGACATCCCGATGTCGTCGGTGAGCTGCTGCTCGAGGGAGGCCGACTCGTTGACCGGCATCTCCTCGGGCAGCGAGACGATCGCGACGCCGGTCGCGTCGTGGTCGGTGATGAACCGGTCGAGCTCCTGCGCCTGTGAGTGGACGGGTCCGACCCGGGCGATCCCCGCGAACGTGCGCGGCGTCTGCAGGAAACCGATGCCGTGGCCGGTCGCCGGCGCGTCGACGATCACGATGTCGTAGTCCTGTGCCTTCTTCACCCGGCGGTCGGGCTGGGCGAGCTCCCAGATCTTTCCGATCGTGACCAGCTCCTTGAGCCCGGGCGTGGCGGCCGCCAGGTAGTTGAAGATCTTGGAGCGCACCAGCATGTCGCGCATCGCGCGGACCTTGAGCTGCAAGAGCAGGTACTCGCGCAGGGAGTGGTCGGGGTCGATCGAAATAGCCCAGAGGTTGTCCGCCACCTCGACCTCGTGGAAGCCCACCTCCGCGCGCCTGAACATGCGTGAGGCTGTCTCCTGGCCGCCGATCTCGCAGACGATCGTCCGCATGCCTCGCGAGGCCGCGGCGAGGCCGAGGGCAATCGAGATCGTCGACTTGCCGACGCCGCCCTTGCCGGTGACGAAGGCCAATCGCTTGTCGAGCAGATCAGTCATGCGCGCGGATTCTTCCAACCAGGAGAAGGAAAGCGGGCCTCGCCTGCGAAATAGCGCCCATAGATGCCCAGATTTCTCCGAAAGCACGTCACCCAAACCGTCGACGAGGCGGGGCGTATGAAGCCCGAGGACCTGGTCGCGCCGACGCCTGAGAGAAAGGATTCAGGCGAGGCCGATCAGGCCGAGTCTGGGTCCACCAACGGCAAGGCCGCCGACGAGCCCAGGAGCGACGCTCCGAATGGCGCCTCCGGCCCGGCCAAGCAGCCCGATTCCCCCAAGAACAAGGGCCCGGCCAAGGTGATCGCCTTCGCGAACCAGAAGGGCGGCGTCGCCAAGACGACCACGGCGCTGAACCTCGCCGTCGCCTTCAAGGAGTCCGGTCATCGCGTCCTCGCCGTCGACATGGACCCGCAGGGCAACCTGACGATGAGCCAGGGCGTCGACCCCGACAAGGTCGAGAAGAGCATGTTCGACGTGCTCGTCCACCGGATCCCGATCAGCGAGGTGATCGTCGAGCGCGAGATCGACGTCGCCGTCGCCTCGATCGACCTGGCCGGCGCCGAGATCGCGATGAGCACCCAGATCGGGCGCGAGCGGGCGCTGCAGAAGGGCCTGGAGGGCGTCCGCAACGACTACGACTTCGTCTGCATCGACACGCCGCCCAGCCTCGGGCTGCTGACCGTCAACGCCCTGACCGCCGCCGACAAGGTGATCGTGCCGGTCCAGTGCGAGTACCTCTCGATGCGCGGCCTCGTGCAGCTTCAGAACACGCTTCAGATGATCCGGGAGAACCTCAACCCCGGCGTCGAGATCGAGGGCATCCTCCCGACGATGCTCGACTCGCGGACCGTCCATGCCAAGGAGGCCGTGGAGATCCTCGAGGAGAACTTCGGGGAGCTCGTCTTCAAGTCGCGGATCCGCAAGGCGATCAAGTTCGCCGAGGCGCCGGTCCGCGGCACCTCGGTCCTCAAGTACGACCCGAAGTCGAAGGCCGCGGGTGCCTACCGCGAGCTCGCAAAGGAGGTCCTCACCCATGGCTCGTAACAAGCGCGCCAGCATGCGCGAGGGCCCCCTCGCCGATCTCTTCCGCACGACCGACGAGTCGGTCGCGCCCGATCAGGTCAGGGTCACCGCCAACGACGGTGGCGCCGGCCAGGTTGAGGTCGCCGTCGAGGCGCCCGTCGGGGAGACGCCTACTCCCGAGCCCGTTCCGGAGCCCACCCCGGAGCCCGTTCCGGAGCCGACCCCCGATCCCGTGCCCGAGCCGCTTCCCGGCCCGCAGCCGGTTCCCGAGCCGACCCCGCCGGAGCCCGTTGCCGGGGCGAAGGTGGTCGTCGAAGCCCCCGAGATCCACCACGAGGGCCTGGAGCGCCTGATGGGCGGACCCGGCAGAGAGCGGCGGCCGAGGTTCGGCCGCGAGGAGCCCTCGACCGATCAGCCCGCCGCCCGGCAGCCCGTTGTGCCGAGAACGCACCAGGCCGTCCTGCGGGTGGTCGGCATCGGCGGGGCCGGCGTCAACGCGGTCAACAGGATGGTCGAGGCCGAGCTACCCGGCGTGGAGTTCGTAGCGATCAACACGGATCTTCAGTCGCTGCAGAGCTCGAGGGCCGACGTCACGCTTCACATCGGCGCAGAGCTGACTCGCGGCCTGGGCTCCGGCTCGGATCCCCGGGTGGGCTACCGCGCGGCCTTCGAGGAGCAGGACAAGATCAAGGAGCTGCTCAAGGGATCCGACATGGTGTTCCTCGCCTCCGGCTCCGGAGGCGGCACCGGCACCGGGGCCGCCCCGGTGGTTGCGAAGCTGGCCCGAGACATCGGCGCGCTGACGGTCGCTGCCGTCACCAGGCCCTTCGCTTTCGAGGGCGCCCGTCGCGCCGCTCAGGCCGAGGAGGGGATCGCCGCGCTGGGCAAAGAGGTCGACACGATGATCGTCGTCCCCAACGAGCGCCTGCTGACGATCCTCGAGCGACGCACCTCGATCGTCGACGCCTTCCGGGTCGCCGACGACGTCCTGCGCCAGGCCGTGCAGGGAATCTCCGACCTGGTGATGCTGCCGGGTCTGATCAACCTCGACTTCGCCGATGTGCGCACCACGATGATCGAGGCGGGCAACGCGATCCTCGGCATCGGCATGGGCGTCGGCGAGCACAGGGCGACCCTGGCCGCCGAGAAGGCGGTCTCCTCACCGCTGCTCGAGACCTCCGTCGAGGGCGCGCGCTCCATGCTGCTCTCGATCACCGGTGGACCCGACCTCTCCCTGATCGAGGCGAGCGAGGCCGCGGCGGTCGTCAAGGAGGCTGCCCACCCCGAGGCGAACATCATCTTCGGGGCCAGCGTGGACGAGGACATCGGCGAGGAGGTGTGGATCACCGTGATCGCCACCCGCTTCGATCCGGCTGATGTCCGCAGTCACCGGTTTGACCGGCGCACCGAGCCGCGCGAGCCGCGCACCCCGGACAGGGACGCGGCGCTGCGGCCGGAGCGCTACTCCGACCCGGTCGGCGACTGGCGCGGCAGCGGGACGCCCCGACCGCGTTCGGGCAGCGCCGAGGAGCTCTACGGCGACGGGGGCTCGGGGCGCGATCCCCGTGATCGTCCACCGACCCAGCCGCGCCGGCTGGACGGTCGCGTCCTCGACGTGCCGGAATTCAGCCCCGAGAACTAGCGCGGCCGCGGACCCGCCTACGCTGCGGGCCTGATGCCAGAGCTGAACGGAGTCGTCGCTGCGGGACATCCCCTGACCGCGGAGGCCGGCGCGCAGGTCCTGCGTGAAGGGGGCAACGCCGTGGACGCGGCGATCTGCGCCGTGCTCACCTCGTTCGTCTGCGAGAGCCAGCTGACGGGCTTCGGGGCGGGCGGCTTCATGATGGTTCACGAGGGCGGCGGGGACACCCTGATCGACTTCTTCGTTGCGGCGGGCGGCGCCGACGGGGCGGAGCGGGGGGCCGAGCTCCTGCCGATCCCCGTCTACTTCGACGAGACGCCGCAGACCTTCAACTGTGGCGCGGCGTCCTGCGGGGTGCCGGGGACGCCCGCCGGACTCGAGCACGTCTGGCGGCGCTTCGGCTCCGTGCCGCTCGAGCGGCTCGCGAAGCCGGGCATCGAGCTCGGGCGCGAGGGCGTCCTGCTGACGGCCGAGGCGGAGTACTTCCACGAGATCCTGCACCCGATCCTGACCTCCAGCCCGGAATCGGCCGCCCTCTACACGCCCGCGGGCAGGCAACTGGTCGAGGGCGACACCTTCCACTACCCGGAGATGGCGGAGGCGCTCGAGCGCTTCGCGGCGGAGGGGTCGGAGCCGTTCTATCGCGGGGAGACGGCGAGGGCGGTCTGCGATTGGGTCCGCGAGCGCGGTGGGACGTTGGGGATGGGCGACATGGCTGCGTATGAGCCGATCGAGCGCGAACCCGTTACGGCGCGCTTCCGGGGGCACCAGGTGCTCACCAACCCGCCGCCGTCGTCCGGCGGAATCCTGATCGGCTACTCGCTGGGGCTGCTGGAACGCCTCGGGAGGAGCGGGGTGGAGGAGATCGTCGCGGTCTCGGAGGCTGCCAATGCGCGGCGCTCGGACGACTTCCACGAGGGCCTCCACGACGAGGGCTACGTGAAGCGCTTCCTCGCCTCGGACCTCGACGCGGTCGCCGCCCGGATCCGGGGCGGCGAGTGGGCCGGGGGCCACGGCGGGGCCGGCGGACCCGATCATCCGGAGGACCGGCTCGGGTCCACCACCCACGTCGCTGTGCTCGACGCCGACGGGAACTGCGCGACGGTCACCTGCTCGAACGGGACCGGCTCCGGGGTCGTCGTGCCCGGGACCGGGGTGCACGTCAACAACATGCTCGGCGAGGAGGACCTCAATCCCCACGGCTTCCACCGGATCCCTCCCGGGCGGCGGGTGAGCTCGATGATGTCGCCGACGCTGGCGCTGCGCGACGGAGAGGTCGTCCTCGGCCTGGGCAGCGCCGGCTCGAACCGGATCCGCTCGGCAATCCTGCAGACCGCCGTCAGGGTGCTGGACCAGGGGATGGACGCAAGGGAAGCGGTGATCGCCGGCCGCCTTCACTTCGAGGCCGGCACCGTCCAGGCCGAGCCGGGGGTCGACGACGATGAACTGGATGACCTCGAGCGACGCGGAGTCCCGGTCGTTCGATGGAAGCGCAAGAACCTCTACTTCGGCGGCGTCCAGGCCGTCGCCAGGGATCCCGCCAGCGGTGAGCTGAGCGGCGGCGGCGACCCGCGCCGGGGCGGCGCCGTCGCCTTCGCCTAGCTCGATCAGCGTTCGATGGGCAGCCACTCCGCGGCGATGGGCGGTAGTAGACCGACCCGGTCGTGGCGTGGGCACCACCGAAGGCGCCCGCGGCAGCCCTACTCGGGCAGACCGGGGAAGTGGACCTTGCCGTTGCCGCTGGCCCGCTCGGCTGCCTCCTCGGCTCGCTCCAGCGCCTTGCCGACGGCGCCCAGCGCGTTCGCCAGCAGCGCCATCCGGTCGTCCTCGTCCCGCATCTCGAGCAGCCGCTGCTTGGTCTCCGGCGGCAACTCGATCCGCGAGGCGATCGAGTAGGCGCTGGCGCCGTCGAGTTCCTCGGGCTCGGGCCGCTCGCCGGTGGCCCGCTCGGCGAGCTCGGCGAAGGCCTCCCTTGCCGCGCTCGCGGACGCGCCGTCGACCGGCGGCAAGCCTTCGTCTCCGATCAGCTCGACCTCTCCCCTCGGGTAGTCCGTCGACTCGAAGCGGTCGAGCACCTTGAAGGGAGCCTCGCCGCTCACCACGATGTTCATGCGCCCGTCGTCGAAGCGCTCAAGCACGTCGTCGATGCGCGCCGTGCAGCCGATCGAGCGAGCGCCCTCGTCGTCGCGCAGGACGATCCCGAACGGCTCCCCCTGCTCGAGCGCGGCCCCAACCATCCGCTTGTAGCGGTCCTCGAAGATGTGCAGCGGGACCCGCTCGCCGGGGAGGAGGACCAGCGGCAGCTCGAAGATCGGAAGCTCGAGACCTGCCATCCCGTCGATTCTAGGTCCGTCAGGAAGCAAGATGGCGGGCTTGACATTCCCGGCCGGACCCTAGGATCCCCGCGTGGGCGGTATCGACTTCGCGGCTGAGGGCCTGCTCGACGGCCTCGAGGGCAGGGCGCGCGAGGCCAGGCTCGCCCTGCTCGAGGAGCTCTCGGACGCCGGCGTCCCCCTGGAGGAGCTGAAGCGGGCGGTCGAGGAGAACCGGCTCGTGCTGCTGCCGGTGGAGCGGGTCTTCGATTCGGGCGACGAGCGCTACACCGCGGCGGAGATCGCGGAACGCGCCGGGCTCGAGCACGAGTTCCTGGTGCGGCTGCTTCAGGCCCTCGGCGCGCCGATGCCGGCGGACGACGAGCGCGCCTGGGGAGAGCACGACCTCGAGGCCGCCGGGCGGGCGAAGCTCTTCCTCGACGCCGGCCTGCCGGAGGAGGGGGTGCTGGAGACGTCCCGCCTGATCGGCATCTCGATGGCGAGCCTCGCCGACGCCAACCGCGAGATGGTCGGCGAGGTCTTCACCGAGCCGGGCATCGACGAGCGGGAGCTGGCGCTGCGCTACGCGGCCGCCGCGAAGACGATGTCGCCGATCCTCGGCGACACCCTGCTGCATGCGTATCGGATCCACCTTCGCGAGGCGATTCGCCAGGCGGTGATCTCGGAGGCAGAGCTCGCCGAGGGAAGGCTCTCGGGGACCGACGAGATCACGATCGCCTTCGCCGACCTGGTTGGGTTCACCCGGCTCGGCGAGTCGCTCGAGATCGAGCAGATCGGGACGCTCACGGGCCGCCTCTTCGAGCTCGCCTCGGACGCCGCCAGGCCCCCGATCCGGCTGGTCAAGATGATCGGCGACGCGGCGATGTTCGCATCGCGGGAGCCGCTGCCGCTGCTCGAGGCGGTCATGGGCCTGGTCGAAGCCGCGGGGGGCGACGAGATCCCATCCCTGCGGGCGGGCGTCGCCAATGGACAGGCGCTGGGGCGCGGTGGGGACTGGTACGGGCGCCCGGTGAACCTGGCGGCGCGGATCACGGGCTTCGCCCGCCCCGACAGCGTGGTCGTCGCCCAGGGCGTCAAGGACGCGCTCGAGTCGGCCGACGGCCACCGGTTCAGCTTCTCGTTCGCGGGCAAGCGCCGCTTCAAGGGCATCAGCGGGGAGACCTCGGTCCACCGGGTGCGGCGGGCGGGGCGAGGCTGACCCGGCGTTGATCCGCGCCTGAGGACCCGGCGTAACGATCGGCCCCTCTCCGAGTCTGGACCCAAATGGCACTGCTGATGCTGTTCGCGCTCGTGGCCGGGGCGGGCACCGCCCTGTCCCCGTGCGTTCTCCCGATCCTGCCGGCCGTGCTCTCGGCCGGGGTCACGGGCGGCAGGCGGAGGCCGCTTGGCGTTGTCACGGGCCTGGCGATCTCGTTCACCTTCGCAACGGTTGGGCTCGTCTACGTGATCGACGCCCTCGGCCTGCCGAACGGGTTCGCGCGCGACCTCGCGATCGTCGTGCTGTTCGCCTTCGGGATCTCGCTGCTGATCCCGCCGCTCGGCGACCGGGTCGAGGCCTTCGCCAGCAGCTTCACCCCGGGCCCGGCTCGCCTCCGGGGCGACGGCTTCGGCTCCGGCCTGGTCGTGGGCGCCAGCCTCGGGCTCGTCTATGCGCCCTGTGCCGGCCCGATCCTCGCCGGCGTGATCGTCGTCAGCGCCGCCCAGGACTTCACCGCCGGACGCCTGGCCGTCGCCCTCTCCTACGCGGTCGGCTCGGCGATCGTCCTCTACCTGCTCCTGCTCGGCGGCCGGCGTCTCGCTCAGCGGCTGGCGCCGGTCCGCGGCCGGATCCAGATGGCGATGGGCGCGGTCATGGTGATCGTCGCCGTGGCGATGACCGCGAACCTGGACACCCGCTTCCAGACCGCGATCGCGAGCGACCTGCCCGGCTTCCTGGTCAACCCGAGCGGCGGTCTCGAGAAGAGCCGCGTGGTGGCGGCCGACCTCGCGAAGGTCAGGCAGGCCGGCAAGCCGATCGTCGACCCGTCAAAGCTCGACAACTCCCTCACCCTCCAGACCTACGGGCAGGCGCCGGACTTCACCGGGACGCAGAAGTGGTTCAACACCCCCGGAGGCGAATCGCTCTCGCTGAGCGAGCTGCGCGGAAAGGTGGTCCTGATCGATTTCTGGACCTACACCTGCATCAACTGCATCAGGACCCTGCCCTATCTGGAGGCCTGGCAGCAGCGCTACGGGAGCCGGGGCTTCACCGTCGTCGGGATCCACTCGCCCGAGTTCCCGTTCGAGAAGGACGCGGACAACGTCCAGGCCGCGATCCACCAGAACCATCTGACCTACCCGGTCGTCCAGGACAACGACCTGGCGACCTGGGACGCCTGGGGCAACCAGTACTGGCCGGCGGACTACCTCGTGGACGCGCAGGGGAACGTCCGGGACGCCCACTTCGGCGAGGGCGGCTACGCGCAGACCGAGCTCGCGATTCGCAGCCTGCTGCGCGAGGCCGGCCACCAGGACCTCGGAGCGGGCGCCCGCGCGACCGGACAGGCACCCTCGAGCGGAGCGATCACGCCCGAGACCTACCTCGGAGCCGCCCGTGCCCGCGGCTGGGTCACCGCGGTTCATCCGGGCGACCAGGGCTTCGGCGCGGCCCCGGCCGAGCTCGCCGCCGATCGGTTCGCCTATGCGGGCGACTGGGGGATCACGGACGAGTACGCGAGATCCGGCGTCGGCGGCGAGATCGACCTCGAGTTCAACGCCCGGCGAGTCTTCCTGGTGCTGGGCTCCCCGGACCAGGCCCGCCAGATCCAGGTGCTCCTCGACGGCAGGCCGATCCCGGCGAAGCTGGCGGGGGCCGACGTCCGCCACGGGCGAGCCACGATCGACGTCCAGCGGCTCTACCGCCTGGTGGACCTGCCGGCCGTCTCACGGCACCGGCTCTCCCTGATCTTCGCCCCCGGGATCTCCGGCTACGCGTTCACGTTCGGCTAGCGGGACGCGCTTGCGCCGCTCACGTTCCCCGGGCTGTCGCTCGCGGCCTCTCGGCGACGCACCCCGATCAGGGCCGATGCGGCAGACCCGCCCGTGAACAGCCCGACCGCGATCCAGGTCCCTGCCCGCGAGAGCTGCGGCGCGAGGTGCGGCGAGAGCGGGTCGTTGACCGCGATGGAATCCGAGAGGGCCCCGGCGAGCAGGAGCGTGACCGCCGAGAGCAGGGCCAGGCAAGCGGTCTTCGCCACGGCCCCCAAGCTGGTGAGGGAGGTGAGCGCGAGGCCCGCGACGAGTCCAGCTGAAACCCAGGCGATCACCATGTGGGCGAGTGGCTGGCCGTCCCGGCCGGCCAGCTGCTCGAGGGGCAGGGCGCCGGGCACCATGGGACCGATCCGGAGCATGGACTCGTCGCGGATCAGGTAGAGGATCCCGATGCCGGCGAAGAGCGACGCGAAGGCGACCAGGAAGGCGCCGGCCGGAGCCAGCGAATCGGCGAGGCGGCCGAGCCGGGCGGGCCTTACCCGCGAGCGCCGTGCTGCGATCGCCTCCATCACACTCAGCTTACGCCGCGAAATTCCCGCTGACGACCGTTTAGAGACCCCGAAGGCTGCCTTTATCGGACGAGCAGCTCCGGGGCGCAGCATCCCGAGAGGCGATGAATCGGATCGGGGTACGTGCACTCGCGACGGGCCTCGGCTCAGCGCTCGGGCTCGTGCTCGCACTCGGTGCACTGAACGGCTTCTCCGGCAACGGGCCGAGCGCCGCCCGGCATGACCCGCCGGCCCGGCGCACGAGCGCTGCCGTCAACCCGAACCCGGCGCTGCCCGGCCGGGACCTGACCAAGGCCCGGGACGGGAGCGGTGACCTGCGCCGGGTCCACTTCGCGTCGAAGGCCCTGGGACGGCCCGACTCGTACCTGATCTACCTGCCGCCTGGATACAGCCGCCTGGCGAAGGCGGGCACGCGGTTCCCGGTGCTCTATCTGCTGCACGGCGACGGGCGCCATCAGCGCCACGGTGCGGGCCACCTCTTCCAGAGGGGGCGGATCGGACGGGCGGCGAGCGCCCTGACGGAGGCCGGCCGCCTGGCGCCGATGCTGATCGTCATCCCGGAGGCCACCGACCGCTCGGTGGTCGGGGACACCGAGTGGGCCAACACCTCCAGGGGCCGCTTCGCGTCCGACGTCATCGACCTCACCCGCAGCGTCGATCGGACCTGGCCCACCGTGGGCTCCCGCGCCGGGCGCGCGATCGCCGGGCTCTCGATGGGCGGATACGGAGCGGTCAACATCGCGCTTCGCCACCTGCGCCTCTTCTCGACCGTGGAGAGCTGGTCCGGCTACTTCACCCAGACCCCGACGGGCCCATTCGCCGGGGCCTCGCGCGCGGCGCTCAGGGTCAACAGCCCGGCCTCGTACGTCGGGGGGCTGCGGGCTCAACTGGCGGCCGACCCGATCCACGTCCTGCTCTACGCCAGCCCGACCGATCCGCTCCACGTCCAGCAGGCGCCGTTTGCGGCGAGCCTGCGCTCCCTCGGCGTCCCCGTCGAGACCCGGCTCTTCGGGGGCCCGCACAACTTCGCCCTCTGGGCGGATCACATGGGTCTCGCCCTGAGCTTCGCCGGCCACTGGCTCTCGAACGGGGGAGGCGCCTGAGCGATGACGGTCGTGCTGATCGGTCTCGCCCTGGCGGTGGCGGCATCCGTGGCGCAGGGGGCGGGCTATCTGTGCCAGCACCTCACGGCCGCGGAGCGGCCCCCCGTCAGCGCCCGGCGCCCGCTCCGCACCCTCGCTTCGATGCTGCGCTCTCCCTGGTGGCGCGTGGGGCTGGCCCTCGGGGGGGCGGGATTCCTTCTGCACCTCGCGGCCCTCGCCCTGGCTCCGATCTCCCTCGTGCAGGCGTTCGTCGCCGGCGGCCTGGCGCTGGTGGTGCCGCTCGCCGGCCGCGCGTTCAGGCACGAGCTGACCACGACGGAGAAGCGGGCCGTCCCGCTGATGGCCGGCAGCCTCGCTGCATTGGCGCTCGGGATCTCCGAGCCGGCCAAGCAGCTGAGCTTCGACGCCGGGACGCTCGACCTCTACCTCGCCGGCCTGATCCTCCTCGCCGCGCTCCTCGCAACGGCGGTCGGAGGGCCTCTTCGCCATCCGGCCCTGGGGCTATCGGCCGGCCTCTTCTACGGGGCGCTCGACAGCTCGACAAAGGGCCTGGCCGACCTGGCGCGCGGGGGCGGTCCGTCGGAGGTGCTCCGTTCGCCCCTCCTGCTGGTTGCGGTCGTGACGGCGATCGCCGCCTTCTTCTGCTTCCAGCGGGCGCTGCAGACGAACCGGCCCCTGACCGCGATCGCTGTGATGGAGGCCGGGGCCACCGGGGGAGGGGTGCTGGCAGGCCTCGTCGCGTTCGGGGACCCGCTCGGGGCGACCCCCGCCGTCGCGCTGCTTCACCTGGCCGCGTTCGTCGGGGTGGGCGTCGCCGTCTGGAACCTCGCCCCTGCTCAGGCGCGGCTGGTGAGCTCAGCCGGCGCGGCGGGGATGGCCCCGGCCGGGCTGGGCCGCGGAGCCGGGACCGTGGAGCCACCGCCCGGCGTATTGGAGGGCGACGGGCATCTGGGCACGCCACAGCCTCCAGTCGTGTACTCCCGGGGGCTGCGCGGCCCGGACGGAGACTCCCAGGCCACGTAGCTCGCGGGCGAAGCCCGGCTGGTAGCGAGTCACCCGGTCCTGGCGCCCGCTGTAGAGGAAGACGTGGAGCGGCAGGCGCTTGAGCGCGGCCGCGATCGAGGGGGCGTAGGCCGCGGGGCTGTTGAACCGCAGCGTCGCCGGGGACGCCCCGGAGAAGACGCCCGAGCGGGTCTGCTTGAAGTAGCCGGACCAGCTCTCGAGCACGCTGAAGGCGGAGAGGTGGTGCAGCCCGATGTTGAGCGCCGCGTAGCCGCCCATGGAGAGCCCGGCGATGGCCCGCGCCGAGCGGTTGGCGATCGTCGGCCAGTGCTGGTCCACCTGGTGAACGATCTCCATCACGGCGCTCTCGTAGGCGCCGTGCCGGGTGTTCGCCCATTCGGTGTCGTCGACGAAGCTGCCGTCGCTCGACTCCGGCATGACGACGAGGAAGGGGCGGGTCCGACCGGCGGCGAGCAGCTCGTCGAGGCTCACGCCGACGCGCCCGACGTTGACGTAATGGAGGGCGTTGCTGACCGTGCCGTGGAGGAGGTAGAGGACGGGGAAGCGGACTCCCCTGGCGGCCAGCCGCTGGAACCCGGGCGGCTCGTAGACCATGTAGGCGTCCTCGCGTCCGAGCGCCTGCGAGTGGAAATGGACCTCGACGAGGCGCCCCGACGGGATGCCGTGGGGGTCGGAGGGCGGCGGGAAGCCGCGGTAGACGGAGTAGGCGCGGACGTATGCCCAAGCCCCGTAGATGCCCGTGCCGAGGAAGACGGCTGCGAGGAGGACGGCGACGCGCCACCTCACGACGGATGGACCCCTGCGCCGGGCCTGCCCGCGGCGAACGCCTCGAGCTGCGAGCGGAATCGCTTCGGCCCGAGGACGTCGGCCGAGATGCCGGACCGGCAGCTTCCGCATTGCACGCTGATGACGCCGCGGTGGAGCGGGTCCATGCGGATGGTCCGCTTGGGCGAGGTCCTCGGGGCCGGCGCTGAGCGCGCCCGGTCGCTCCGATCGCTCTGCCTCACGATCCGCAGAATCACAGGGCGGTCCTTCGGCAGGTACAGGGATCGCTCCGTCGTCCTGTCACCCGGACGGCCGTAGACGAAGGACCAGTCCGAGTGCCGCACCTCGGCGCGGATGTGAAGCGGGCGGGCTGTGGCGTGGGTGCCGACCAGCGCCGTGGATGCCGTCAGGCCGACGCAGATCGCGGCCGCGGCGGAGGCGCCGCGCACCCAGGCGGGCGCGCCGCGGAAGAAGCCAGCCCGTCGCGGCTCGTCGGGGCCCGAGAGGTACGCCTCGGCCTGGAGGACCCGCAGCGCCGAGAGCGGCAGGTACGTGAGGCCGTCGTAGACGAGGTAGCGCGGCTGCCAGGCCGGGAGGAACTTCGCGTTGAAGCGAACGAGCCGCTCGAGCTGGAAGCGGCCGTGGAACAGCCGCAGCAGCAGACGGAGCAGTCGCTGGCTCCGGCTCAGGGCCGCGTCCGCCGCCATCACGTGGGCGAAGCCGGCGAAGTTGAGGCTCACAGAGCCGAGCTGGAGCGCCTTCGCATGCTCTATCGCCGCGACCACGAGGGCCTCGGTGAGCCCGTTCGGCTCGTCGCCCGCGCGCCGCATCAGGTCGAGGGACAGGCCGCCCCGGTAGGAAGCGAAGCGCAGGAAGGAGCGCAGCCGGCCGGCCGCGTCCCTGCCGAGGACGTAGATGCCCATGTCGCGCTCCTCGGCGCCGGCGAGCCGTCCCAGGGTCATGGCGAAGCCGATCAACCGCCGCTGGCGGGAGCGCCAGTCCGACTCGACGGCGGCCAGCTCCGACTTCAGCCGGGGCGTCAGGTCGCGGTCGCCGACCACCTCGACTCGCCAGCCCTGACGCTTGATCCGGGCGATCGACTGGCGGACCTTGCGGATCGGCCGGCCCTCGAGGCTGAACCGCCGTGGGTCGACGACCGCCTCGTCGCCGATCCGGAGTACCCGCAGCCCAAGGCGCTTGCACTCCTGCAGGTGCCGGTCCGAGGCGGCCGTGACGACGACGTTCCAGCCGCGCTCCTGCGCGAAGCGCACGAAGCTCTCCAGGACCGCCGCCGCGCTCCCGGGTGGCCCCACCGGGTCGCCCGAGACGACGGCGGTCTCCCGGAGCACCCGGTAGGCCACGAATCCGCCCGCGGCGAAATGGAACGACTTGTCTTCACGCAGCGTGAAGGGGTCGAGGGAGTCGGTTCCGTGCTCGCGAACGATCGCGGCGGCCCGGCCGTACCCGGCCGGGTCGTGACCACGCACGGGCGCCGCCGGCCGCAGCAGCGCGCGGAGCATCGCCCAGCCGCAGACCAGGCTGACGGCGATCGCGGCATTGAGCACCAGGCCCGGATGTGAGGCGGTCCCGGCGATGATCGCCCCGGCGGGCAGGTGGCGGCCGGCGGACGCGACCACCCGATCCACCTCCGTGCCCTCCGTCGCCGCGACCGCGGCGACGGCGTAGAGGGCATAGAGGCTCGCTCCGGACGCGAGGGCCAGCGTGTCCGTGATCCCTCCCGAGCTCCAGCGTCCGGAGCCGCTTGGGAAGGCGCTCAGGTTGAGGAGGATGAAGAGGGCCGCGCCGACGTCGATTCCGACGTCAATGGGGGACATGCCGTGAACGAGCCTGGCCGCCGCGATCATGCAGAGGGCGGCGATCGAGACCTCGGCCGCGCGGCGCTTGCCCCGCCAGAGGCCTGCGGCCAGGACGAGCAGCCCGGCTCCGCCCGCGATCCCGAGCGCGTGAAGCGGGAGGAGGGAGAGGCCGCCGCCGTGATGCCGTCCTGCCAGCAGGGCGCCCGACAGCTGGCCGGTCACCGTCGTGCCGCCGGCGATCCCGGTCGCGGCGGCCGTCAGACCGCGTCTCCAACTCCCGAATCGGCGGTTCATCGTGCGTCCGCTTTCATTCCGCAGCCTCGACCACGGGGATTCCCGGATCCGCCCTGAAAGCTAGGACCGCGTCATAAACGCCGCTGTTGCGTCTCCCTAAAGGGAGGTAAACGGCCGAGCGCGGGGGGATTAGGATCAACTGCCGTGGACCGCGAACGCGCACGCGAGCGGCTCGCCGAGGAGCGGGCCCGGATCGAGAAGGAGCTGGAAGGGCTCGGTCAGCCGCAGGCGGCCGATCAGCCCGAGGACATCGGCGATCAGGCCAACGAGCTCGAGCAGGCCGGTACCGACAACGCCCTGCGGCAGGACCTGCGCCAGACCCTGGAGGCGATCGAGCGCGCCGAGGCCCGCCTGGAGCAGGGGACCTACGGCGTCTCGGTCGTCAGCGGCGATCCGATCCCGGATGGGCGCCTCGAGGCGATCCCGTGGGCGGACCGCACGGTGGACGAGGAGCCTGGCGGCCGCGGCTAGCGTCCGGTTGGAGGGCCGCCGGCCGCTCGCAGCCGGCCCGGCTAGGGCCGCCGGGCGGAGACCAGCAGGTTGTAGAAGAGCTGGGGCGGCAGGCGCGGCTCAAGCACCTGGTTGTCCAGGCGCTGCAGGGCCAGATAGCTGTGGAACGCGAAGCGTCGCCACCTCCAGGGCACCTCGTCGGGCACGGCGCTCGCCTCGAGGGTCCTCACCGTCCATCCGTGGATCGAGGCGAGCAGCTCCTCACCGCGCACCCTGGTCTCCTCGAGGTCCGCCGCCTCGCAGAAGCGACGCAGGTCACCGGGGGAGAAGGAGTGAACATCGACCTCGGGCTCGAGGTCGTGGCCGTTCTCGGCGCTCGCCTCCGCCTCGTTGTCGCGGGCCGAGGCGCCGACCAGTCGCCGCCAGAGCGGCGCGGTGAGGAGCGCGGTGCGCTTGGGGATGGCCGCGAGAAGGTCGCCATAGCGCGAGGGCTCGCCGCAGAAGGCGATGGTCCCGCCGGGACGAAGGACCCGGGCGAACTCGGAGAAGGCGCTGCCCAGGTCAGGGATGTGATGCAGGACCGCGTGGCCGAAGACGAGATCGAAGCTCTCGTCCGGGAAGGGCAGCGTCTCCGCCTCGGCCGCGGCGGTGCGCACCGCGAGGCCCAGCCGCTCCGCATTGGCCTCGAGCCTCGCCAGCATTCCCGGGGAGATGTCCGTCGCGGTGGCGCGCTCGATCGCGCCGGTCTGCAGCAGGTTGAGCGAGAAGTACCCGGTTCCGGCGCCGATCTCGAGGGTGTCCCCGAAGGGCCGATCGGGCCAGCGGCCGAGCGCCTTGCGCAGCTTGCCCGAGACCTGCTGCCGGCCGATGTCCCCGAAGTCGATGCCCCACTTGGAGTCATACGAGGCCGCCGCCGCGTCGTGGTAGCGCTCGTTGACCTCCTTGATCCGCTCGGGGCTTATGCGAGGGTGCGCCGCAGCGGAGCGAGGCGCAACCTTTTTCATGCTGGGCACCGGCGGGCATCTTAGGGCGGTGCCTGGGGCTCGCGGCGCCTTGATCCCCGGACGCGAAGCGGAGGACGTGCCGGTCGTTCTATGTTGCCCCGCATGCACTACCTGCAGGAGAACCAGCCCGAGGGGGTGCCGCCGCTCGAGCTCACGGGGGAGCGCACGCTGCCCGACGTGCCGGAGGAGAACTACTGGTACCGGCGGCACGTCGCCGTGTACGAATGGATCGCCGCGCGCTGCGAGGGCCTGCGGGTGGTCGACCTGGCCTGCGGGGAGGGCTACGGCTCGGATCTGCTGGCGCGGCGCGCCTCCGTGGTGATCGGAGTGGACGCCAACCCCGACGCCTACGAGCACGCCAGCGCCCGCTACCGCCGGCCGAACCTGAGCTTCCGCCTGGGGCTGGTCGAGGAGTTCGAGGACGAGTTCGACGCCGTGGTCTTCCTGCAGACGATCGAGCACATCCACGAGCCGGCTCGCCTGCTCGAGCAGATCGCGCAGCTGGCGCCGGTCGCCTACATCTCGACTCCCAACCGGCTCACGCTGGCCCCGCCGGGGGCCGAGAAGTCGGACAACCCCTGGCACCTGCGTGAGTACGACGCCGTGCAGTACCGGGAGCTGCTGGAGGCGCACTTCCAGCGGGTCGAGCTGCACGGCCTCTTCCACGCCCGCAAGCTGCGGGCGCACGAGCTGGCGCTCCGGCTCGGCTGGGACCGGATCCACCCGGCGCTCCAGGTCACCAAGCCGTTCTACGACCGCTTCATCCCGGCGATCAGCGCCAGGGACTTTCGCCTCCGGTCGGCCGACCTCGATCGAGCGCTCGACTTGATCGCCTTCTGCCACGCCTGATCGCCATGGCTGACCGCACAGTCGGCGACCTGGCGATCGTCCTCCACTCGCACATGCCCTACGTGGAGGGCTTCGGCACCTATCCCTTCGGTGAGGAGTGGCTCTTCGACGCCTTCGCGCGCTCCCACCTGCCGGTGCTCGACGTCGCCGAGTGCATCACGATGACGATCACGCCGGTGCTCGCGGACCAGCTGGAGGCGGATGGGGTGGGGGAGAGGATGCGCAGATTCCTCCGGCGCCACAGAGTCGACGCAGCCGACCGGGACGTCGCCGACGCCGAGCCCGCCCTGCGCCCCGCCGCGAAGGCCGAGGCCGAGCACCACACCCGCGCGATCAAGGGCCTGTCGAAGCTCGGGGGCGATCCGCTGCGCGCCTTCCAGGAGTCGCACGCCAAGGGCCGGATCGCGCTGATGGCCTCGGCGGCCACCCACGCCGTGCTCCCCAAGCTCGCCACCCTCGCCGGACGGCGTCTCCAGGTCGACGCCGGGCTCCGGTCGCACGAGCGGCGCTTCGGGGAGGCCACCGGCTTCTGGCTGCCGGAGTGCGCCTACGTCGCCGGCCTCGAGGGCGTCCTCGCCGAGCGGGGTCTCGCCTACACCTGCCTGGACCAGAGCTCGCACGAGCGCGGCACCGCGGCGCTCGCCCCGATTCGCCTGCCCGGCGGCCCGGTTGCGTTCACGATCGACTGGCCGACCGTGCGACTCGTCTGGTCAGATGGTGGATACCCCTCCGACGACGTCTATCTCGAGTACCACCGGCTCTCCGCCAACGGCATGCGGCTCTGGTCGATCTCGGGGGCGCCGTACAGCCCGGCCGCGGCCGCCAAGCGGGCGACCGAGCACGCCGCCTTGTTCCTCGCCGCCGTGCGCGACCGGCTCGAGCGCCACCGAGCGGAAGGCGGCCGCCGCGGACTCTGCGTGTTCGCCACCGACACGGAGTTGCTCGGGCACTGGTGGGCGGAGGGACCGATCTGGCTGCGTGAGGTGATCAGGGGGGCCGAGCTCGATGGGGTGCGCCTGCTCACCCTCCCGCAGGCGCTCACGGAGCACGAGGCCGAGGAACGACCGGCGGCCGAGGCCAGCTGGGGTGAGGGCAAGAGCATGGAGACCTGGGATTCTCCGTCGGTCTCGGACCTCGTCTGGGCGACCAGGCGCTGCGAGCTTCGGCTGCTCCGGGCCCTCGGTCGGGGGCTGACGCAGGGCTCCGCTGCGATGCGCGCCGCCCGCGAGCTGCTCGCGCTGCAGTCGAGCGACTGGGCCTTCATGGACCACCGTGGCCAGGCCGGGGACTACCCGTACACGCGCGCCACGGCCCACGCCCAGAGCCTGCTCGAGGCCATAGACTCCTCCGGGGGAGTAGACCCACGCGTGCGCAATCTCGCCCCCGACCTGAGCCTGGCGCCGCTGCTCGAGCCCTAGTGCCCCGTCCAGAAACATCTCGCTGGAAATGACGGCCTCCATGAACCGGGTCCTGATCCTCTCCTGGGAGTACCCGCCCCTGATCGAGGGAGGCCTGGCGCGGCACGTCCGCAAGCTCGCCGAGGCGCTCTCGGAGCGGGACATCGAGGTCCACGTGCTCACCCGCGGAGGGGAGGAGTCGCCATCCGAGGAGATCATGGCCGGCGTCCACGTCCATCGCGTCATGGAGCCCACCAGGCCCGCCGAGCTCAACGAGTTCGTCGCCTGGGTCGAGAGGATGAACTCCGACATGCTGGCCGCGGGCGTCGAGCTGGGCGACCGCTACGACTTCGACCTGGTCCACGGCCATGACTGGCTGGTCGCCAATGCCTGCGACCACCTCGCCCGCCGGTTCGACTCCCCGCTGGTGACGACGATCCACGCAACCGAGCATGGACGGCACCAAGGATGGGTGGACAAGCATCCACAGGCCTACATCCACGGGGTCGAGCGCTGGATCACGAACCGGTCCGAGCGCGTGATCGCCTGCTCGACCTTCATGCGGGAGCAGATCGTCGACGTCTTCGGCGTACCCGAGACGGCGATCGAGGTGATCCCGAACGGGATCGACCCCGAGGACCTGCAGCCCCACGACGGCGACGAGCTTCGCCGCCTGCGGGCCGAGTTCGCCGAGCCCGATCAGTCGCTGGTCCTGCTGGTGGGCCGCCTGGTCTACGAGAAGGGCTTCCAGTTCGCGCTGGAAGCGCTGCCCGAGGTGATCGAGCTGCTGCCGAACACCCGCTTCGTGGTCGCCGGCTCGGGCACCCACGAGCAGGAGCTCCGGCACCAGGCCGACGACCTCGGCCTGATGGAGCACGGCACCTTCGTCGGCTGGATCGGCGACGACGTCCTCCATTCCCTCTACCGGATCGCCGACGTCTGCGTGGTCCCCTCGATCTACGAACCGTTCGGGCTGGTCGCCCTCGAGGCGATGGCGTCGAGCTGTCCCTGCATCGTCGCCGACACCGGCGGGCTGCGGGAGGTCGTCCCGCACGACGAGGTCGGGCTGCGCTTTCGGGCACGCGACCCGCAGTCGCTGGCGGAGATGATGGTCCGCGTGCTCGACGACGCCAAGCTCTGCCGCCGCCTCACCGCCGAGGCCTTCGAGCACCTGCGCCGTTTCGACTGGGGCGACGTCGCCGAGCGAACGGGCGGGGTCTACGCCGAGCTGGTGGGCAGGCGCGCCGCCGCGGTCGATGAGGGCTGACCGGGGGCAGGCGCGCCGGTGACCCGGCTCCCAAACGGGCGCCGGGAGGTCTATCCGTCGCGCCAGTCGAGGCCGAAGCGCAGGGCGCCCGACTTCGGCCCCGGCCTCAACGTCAGCGTTCCGATCTCCTTCGGGCTGCCGCTCGTGGTGGTCGGGGTCGCCCTGATCGCCGCCGCGGCCAGCTCGGGCAGCCTCGTCTTCTGGATCACCGGAGCCGTCGCTGTGGCGGCCGGCATCCTTCTGTTCGCTTCCGGGAGGAGGCTCTAGCGTCGTCTCAGGGCTCGACCGGATCCGGCCAGCGCAGCTCCCTGGGGGCCTCTCGCATGCGGATAACCTTCGCCGGCACGCCGCCCACGACGGCGTTGGCGGGGACGTCCCTGGTGACGACGGAGTTCGTGCCCACGACCGCGTTGTCGCCGACCCGGACGCCGCGCAGGAAGCAGGCTCCGTAGCCCACCCAGACGTTGGAGCCGATCACGCACTCGCGCATGTAGATGCCCTGCCGGCGGATCGGCCGTTCCACCTCGACGACGCCGTGGTCGAAGTCGATGAACATGGCCCGGTCCGCGATCACGCACTGCTCCCCGATCCGCACCCGCCTGTAGGCCGAGATCGTGCACTCCTGGCCGAACACGGTCTTGGCGCCGATCTCGACGACGCCCTCGTGGCAACGGATCTTGGTGCCGTCGCCGATCCAGGAGAAGCGGCCGAATCGGACCTCGGCGCCCTTGGCGATCTGCAGCTGCAGGTGCCTGCCGAAGAACACCGGGCCGTCGGTCTTCCAGCGCCAGCCGGCCGGCGTGAGGAAGCGGCGCCAGAGGTATCGCCAGAGCAGCCGGGCGTAGCGTGCGTTGAGCATGCCGTTGCGGCGCAGGAAGCCGAGCAGCCTTACCACGGGCGGGGAGTCTAGGTTCGGGAGGCCGGCGACCGTCCGCGCACCTAGACTCACCGGCCGTGGCGCAGAAGACGCAGGAGAGCCTGGCCGAGCGGCTCGTCGCGGGGGACAAGCGGGCCCTGGCGCGGGCGATCACGCTGATCGAGAACGACGATCCGGCCGGCTGGGAGCTCGTCCGCGAGGTCTTCCCCCGCACGGGAAGGGCAAGGATCGTCGGCCTGACCGGGCCCCCCGGCGTCGGGAAGAGCACCCTGATCGGCGCTCTCACGGCCGAGATGCGGAAGGCAGACCGGGAGGTCGCCGTCCTCTCGATCGATCCCTCCAGCCCCTTCACCAGAGGCGCCCTGCTCGGTGACCGCATCCGGCTCTCCGAGCACTTCCTCGATCCCGGCGTCTTCATCCGCTCGATGGCCAGCCGCGGCGCGCTCGGCGGCCTCTCCGAGGCGACGCTGCAGGCGGCGCTGCTGATGGACGCCTCCGGCAAGGACGACGTCTTCATCGAGACCGTCGGCGTCGGGCAGGCCGAGATCGACATCGTCGATCACGGCGACACGATCGTGCTGGTCCTGATGCCTGGATCGGGCGATTCGATCCAGGCTCTGAAGGCCGGCGTCATGGAGATCCCCGACGTGATCGTCGTCAACAAGGCGGACCATCCGATGACGGACACGATGATCCGCGAGATCCGCGGAGTCCTCTCGCTGGGGCCCCCGACCTCCTGGAAGGTCCCGATCCTCCGGACCGAGGCGGCCAAGGGAGAGGGCGTGGCGGAGCTCGCCGAGAAGATCGCCGAGCACCGCGCCCACATCGAGACGGAGGGAACCCTCGATGAACGGCGGGCGCGCAACCTGCGCAACGAGGTGCTGGAGGTGGCGGCAGCACGGATGCGGCGGCGCCTGGCGGCGGCTGTCACGGACGATCCATCCGTCCGCGAGCTGCTGGCTCGTGTCGTCAAGCGGGAGCTGGATCCGGCCAGCGCGGCGAAGGAGCTGCTGGAGCGAGACGATGGCTGAGGCCGAGTCGAAGACGCAACCCAGCTCAGAAGCGGCGACCACGAACAGCGCCGAAGGATCAAAGCACGGCAAGGTCCCGCTTCCCACCCTCGAGGAGGCCATGGAGTGGAAGGGCATGCGGATCGACGGGCTCGAGGGGAGGAGGCTCGGCCGGATAGCCGGGATCCACGTCGCGGCCGAGGACGGAGAGCCACGCTGGGCGCTGATCCGGCTGGGACCGCTCGCGGGCTGCACCGCGATCCCCTTTGAGCACGTCGCCGAGGGGGCGGGCCGCCTCTGGGCCGCCTACGACCGAGACTGGATCCGCGAGGCGCCGCGCTTTCGCCCGAACGAGTCCCTGACGGCATTGCAGGAGCTGGAGCTCTGCGCTCACTGGGGTGTCGGCGAGGGGCAGGGTAGAGCGGCCGAGGTGGCCGAGCACGACGCGGACGAGATCACCGCGGTCCCTGCCGAGGGCTAGGACGGCTGCGCCGCAAAGACGGGGCTCGCGAGCGACCCCCGCTCGTCAACACCCCAGCTGGCGCGCGATCACCATCTGCTGCACCTCGTCGGTGCCCTCGCCGATGGTGAGGATCTTGGCGTCGCGGTAGAAGCGGCAGACCGGGTACTCCTCGATGTAGCCATAGCCGCCATGGATCTGCACGGCCTCCTCGGTCGCGCGGACTGCCAGCCGCCCGGTGATCAGCTTGGCCTGGGCGGCGGTCAGCGTGAACGGCTCACCTCGCTCCTTGAGAACCGCCGCTCGGTAGACCAGCAGCCGGGCCGCCTCGATCTGGGCCGAGAGATCGGCGATCTTGGCCTGGATCGCCTGGAACTTGCCGATCGGCTGGCCGAAGGCGCGCCGCTCCTTCGCGTATGAGATCGCCTCGTCCAGGGCGCCCTGGGCCAAACCGACGCCCATCGCGGCGACGCCGATGCGCCCGCCGTCGAGAATCTGCAGGAACTGCTTGAAGCCGTCGCCCCGGCGGCCGAGCAGGTTGCCATCCGGGACGCGGCAGTCGTCGAAGGTGAGCGGCCTCGTATCCGAGGCGTTCCAGCCCATCTTGCGATAGGGCTCGCCGGGCTCGTAGCCGGGCACGCCGTTGGGAACGATGATGTTCGAGATCTCCTTGGCGCCGTTCTCCTGGCCGGTGACCGCGGTGATCGTCACGCAGCCCGAGATCTCGGTGCCGGAGTTGGTGATGAACTGCTTGGCGCCGTTGACGACCCACTGATCGCCCTGCAGGGCTGCTCGCGTCTGCGTGTTGCCCGCGTCGGAGCCGGCCTCGGGCTCCGTCAGGCCGAACGCAGCCAGCTTCTGACCGCTGCAGAGCTGCGGCAGCCAGTCGTCCTTCTGCACGTCGGTGCCCCAGAGGTGAATCGGCATCGTGCCGAGGGATGTGTGCGCCGCCATCGTGATCGCGACCGAGGAGTCGATCCGGGTCAGCTCCTCGACGGCGAGCGCGTAGGAGAGCGTGTCGGCCCCGCCGCCGCCGTACTCCTCGGGAAACGGGATCCCCATCAGACCGAGCTCGCCCATCTTCGCGACCAGCTCGTAGGGGAAGGCCTTGGTCCGGTCGAGCTCCTCGGCGACCGGTGCGACCTCCTGGCGGGCGAAGTCGCGGACCGTGTCCCGCAGCAGACGCTGCTCGTCGGTCAGATCGAAGTCCACGGAGCGCGACAGTCTAGGTGGACGGCTTTGCGATCAGATCGCGACCGCGAGCGGCCGGGCCTCGGAAGTCGCTTCGGACTGCGCCCTACGCTCCCACTGCGGCAGGCCTGGCGGCGGCCAGCGCCGCCTTCATCCCCGGGCCGTCGATGGCACGAGCCTCGCGGACACTGAGGTGCTTGCCGCACTTGGTGCAGATCCGGCGATCGTCGATCTCGCCGCCGCACTCGCCCTTGTGGACGACGAGCGAGGGTGGCCCGCCCGGCAGCGGCTCGTACTTGTCACCCCAGTGCATCAGGGCGATCATCACCGGCCATAGATCGAGCCCCTTCTCGGTGAGGAAGTACTCGTAGCGCTCGGGCCGCTCGCTGTAGGGACGGCGCTCGAGGATCCCCTCGTCGACCATTCGCTGGAGGCGGGCGGTGAGCACGTTGCGGGCGACGCCGAGCGACCGCTGCATCTCGGAGAACTTCCGCCTGCCGTGGAAGATCTCGCGCACCACGAGCAGGGTCCAGCGCTCGCCGACCAGCTCGAGGCTGCGGGCGATGGAGCAGATCTGGCCCTCGTATTCGTTGCCCAGCATCAGTGTGATCTTGGCACACTCGGTTGCGTCATGCAACTCACGCTGATACGGTGGCGGCATCGGGGTTGCGTGAAGCAACCAACACAAGCAAGGAGTCGAGCATGAGAGCACTCCGGTTCGAGTTCCATCCAGAGCGGGTCAGGATCAGCTCCGAGGAGATCCTCGCCGACCTGCGCTACCCCGTTCGCCGTGACCGCGTGGAGCCCGCCCGCAAGGCCGCCCGCCGCCGCCGGGTGCGCGGGTGAGCGTCGGGTCGGCTCCGTCGGTCAACGGGGAGGCCAGCTGAGCGAGAGGGCGGTGGACGCTGCCCTCGCGTTCGCGGAGCGCTCTCCGGAGACGACCAGCACGCGCAGGACCAGCTTCGAGGCGGGCCCGGGCCGGCTTTCCCCGCCGAGACGGGAAGCTGCTCGCCACCGGCACCAGCACCTGCTTGATCCTCCAGGTCCCGCGCCCGCCACCGGCCGCGATCCAATGGCGACGCCGGCCACCCTACGATCGGGGAATGAGCGCCAATGGCAAGGTTCCCAGCGTCCGCCTCGGCCGGATGGTCGAGGACGGCGTGGCTCCCAGCATCTTCGGGTTGCTCGAGCGCGGGATCGCGAGGGAGCCCGACCTGGCCGCCCAGATGCGCGGCCGCGTGGTCTTCCGCTTCGCCGAGGACTTCTCGCCGCTCCGCATCCAGTTCAGGCCGCGCAGCGTCGTGGTCGAGGACGGCGACTCACGCAGGCCCGACCTGGTGATCTCAGGCCGTCTCCCGGACATCGTCCACTTCGCGACCGTTCCGACACTCCGGGGCCGGCTGCACGGCGTTCCCGATCCACGCCGGCGACACGGCCGCCGAGCCCTCGGCCGTCTCGCCAGCGGCCGGGTCAGGATCGAGGGCGACCGCGTCCTGGGCCGCCGGCTGCTGAGGCTGCTTGCCGTCTGAGACCCGGCCGACATCCGGTGGACCCCGCCGTCCCAGGTGTTCCGACCGCTCTTGGTGACCGTATGGGGCGAGGCCGTCAGCCGGCCAGGCTGCGTGCGAGGTCCACCAGCAGCCTGACGCCGAACCCACTCGGGCCCTTGCCGACGTACTCGCGGCCGACGTCCCACGCCGTCCCGGCGATGTCGAGATGGACCCACGGCTTGCCGTCGACGAACTCCTCCAGGAAGGAGCCGGCGTAGATCGTGCTCGCCTTGCGCTTGGCGGAGGCGTTGGTCAGGTCGGCATCGGTGCCCTTGGTGAGCTCCTTGTACTCGGGGTGCAGGGGAAGCCGCCAGGCGAGCTCACCTGTGCGCCTCGCCGCACGCTCGACCTCCGCGGCCCATTCGTCGTCGTTGGAGATCAGCCCCGCGTACGTCGACCCGAGCGCGATCACCACGGCGCCGGTGAGAGTGGCCAGATCGACGATCCGATCGGCGCCCAGCTCGACCGCGTAGCAGAGCGCGTCGGCGAGGATCAGCCGCCCCTCGGCATCGGTGTTGAGCACCTCCACCGTCTTGCCGTTCAGCTGGGTGACGATGTCCCCCGGCTTGAGAGCGGCGCCACTGGGCATGTTCTCGGTGGCCGGGATCACCGCCAGCAGGTTGATCGGCAGCTCGAGCTTTGCAATCGCCGAGAAGCCCTCCAGCACGGCGGCCGCGCCCGACATATCCATCTTCATCTCGTGCATGCCGCCCGCCGGCTTGATCGAGATGCCGCCCGTGTCGAAGGTGACGCCCTTGCCGACCAGACCGAGCGTCTCTCCCTCGCCCTCCTGGTAGCGGAGCACGATCAGCTGCGGCTCCTCGACGGTCCCCCTGGAGACCCCCTCGAGGCCTCCCATTCCCCTGGCGAGGATCTCCTCCCGGCCGAGCACCTCGCAGCTGACGGTCGAATGCTCGTCCGCGATCGCTTTCGCCCGACCGGCCAGGTAGGAGGGCGTGACGATATTCGCGGGAAGGTCCTGGAGCTCGCGAGCGAAATTGGCGGACTCGGCGGCGATCCGGGCGGCCTCAACTCCGCCCGCGAGGGCGCGGTCCCCGATCACCGAGATCTCCTCAAGGCGGCCGGTGTCGTCGCCGCCGTTGCCGTTCTTCTTGGACTTGAAGCGATCGAAACGGTATGAGGCGAGGATCGCGCCCTCGACCATCGCGCTCGCCGCTGATTGCGCGTCCACCGGCTCAGGGCCGGCCAGCGCCAGCGAGGTGGCCTCCAGCGGGCCTGCATTCCGCGCGGCAAGGGCACCCGCCACCCGGGCGCGCTCCGGCTCGAACTCCTCGCGGTCGCCGAGGCCGATCACCAGCGCGCGACGAGGGCTCTCGGGGTGGACGATGGAGGTTTTCTTGTAGCCCGCCCGGACATCCTCCGATCCCGGCGCCCCCGCGAGCGGCTCGGGAAGATCGTCTCCCTCGAACAGCAGCACGGCGAGCAGGTCCGCATCCACCTCCGCAAGCGGCTTGTCCGCGACCTCGACTCGCAAGGCGTCGGCAGATTACAGGTGGGACTGACTAGCATTCGAGGTCAGCATCTTCGGCGGCCGCAATCGTCGCCGCCGGATCAACAGCCTGGCGGATCGACCGCCGGCGCAGACGAAAGGCGCAGATGTCGAAGACGGTCATCCTCTCCACCGCCAGGACCCCGTTCGGGAAGATGGGCGGTGGGCTCTCTTCCCTCGATGCCACTGACCTGGGCGGCACCACGATCGCGGAGGCGCTCGACCGCGCCGAGGTGAGCGCGGAGCAGGTGCAGGGCGTCGTCTACGGCCAGGTGCTGCAGGCGGGTCAGGGCCAGATTCCGTCCCGCCAGGCGCAGATCAAGGCCGGCATCCCGCGCGAGGTGCCCTCGGAGACCGTCAACAAGGTCTGCGCGTCCGGGATGCGCAGCATCGGGATCGCCGACCAGGCGATTCGCGCCGGCGATCTCGAGATCGCCGTCACCGGCGGCATGGAGTCGATGAGCCAGGCGCCCTACCTGCTCCCCGGCGCCCGCTTCGGCTTCCGGATGGGCGACGTCACCGCGATCGACGCGATGACCCACGACGGGCTCACCAACCCCTTCACCGAGAAGCAGATGATCAACGAGGCGAGCGAGGTCTCCAACGAGCTCGAGATCACCCGCGCCGACATGGACCGCTTCGCCGAGCGCTCGCATCAGCTCGCCCACAAGGCGACCGAGGACGGCAAGCTCGCCGAGGAGATCGTCACCGTCACCGTCAAGTCGAGGAAGGGCGAGAGCGAGGTCGCCGCGGACGAGGGGATCCGGCCCGACACGACACTGGAGGTGCTCTCCAAGCTGAAGGCCGTCGGCAGCGACGACGCGACCCACACCGCCGGCAACTCGCCGGGGGTCAACGACGGCGCCGGCGCCGTGGTGGTTGCCTCCGAGGAGTGGGCGAAGCAGAACGGCAAGAGCCCGATCGCGACGGTGCTCGCCTACGGCCAGGTCGCGGATGACTTCCCCTACCTCGCCAAGACCCCGGGGCGCGCCGCCATCCAGGCCCTCGAGAAGATCGGCAAGAAGCCCGGCGACGTCGACCTCTGGGAGATCAACGAGGCCTTCGCCTCCGTCGCGATCAACTCCGTGCGGATGCTGGAGATCGACGAGGAAAAGGTGAACGTCAACGGCGGGGCGATCGCGCTCGGTCACCCGATCGGAGCCTCCGGCGCCCGCATCGTCGGCGCGCTGGTGCACGAGCTCCGACGCCGAGGCGGCGGCCTGGGCTGCGCCGCGATCTGCTCGGGCGGCGGCCAGGGCGACGCGATCCTGGTCGAGCTGAACGGGGGCTGACCCGCGTTTCGCCCCCTCCGTCCGCGGGGCAAGCCCTCGGGGTGCGGATTCATCTCGAAAGCGACACGCTGAGCGCCCTGCGGGCCGTGAGCGACGAGCGCGAGCGCGGCAAGGTGGCCAATGATGCCCGGGGGTACGGCGCCGTCAACGCGCCGGCCGCCGCTGGAGCGCGTCTTTCGCCACACGTACCAGTGGCGGCCGCGGCGGGGCGTCTTATCCTCCGCCGACCATGGCCAACTCGGCGGCCTTCTTCGACCTCGACAAGACGCTGATGGCGGGCTCCTCCGGGATGGTCTTCGCACGGGTCGCGAACCAGCGTGGGTTCGTGCCCCGCAGGCAGCTCGCCAGGTGGGGATGGGACCACCTGCGCTACCGGCTCCGGGGCTCCTCGGACGAGCAGACCAACGCGGTCCTCGACGTGGCCAAGCGGGTCTTCGCCGAGATCCCGGAGCGGGACGTCGAGCGGATGGCGCCCGCCGTGCTCGCCGGGATCCTGCCCCGGATCTACCCGCAGATGCTCGACGAGGTGTATCGCCACCAGGACGAGGGCAGGGCCACCTTCATCGTCAGCGCGGCGGGCAACGATCTGGTCAAGGCGCTGGCCGCGGTGCTCGGCATGGAGGGCGGGATCGGGACCCGTTGGCAGATCGGGGCCGATGGCACCTACACCGGCGAGATGGACGGTCCCTTCGTCTACGGCAAGGGCAAGGTCGAGGCGATGCGGCGCTTCGCCGAGCGCCACGACATCGATATGGACGCCTCCTACGCCTACTCGGACTCGGTGAGCGACTTGCCGATGCTCCGGTCGGTCGGCCAGGCGGTGGTCGTCAACCCGGATGCCGACCTGCTCGAGATCGCCCGCCAGGAGGGCTGGCAGGTGATGCGCTTCGAGAAGCTCGGCCGGAAGCTGGCGATCGCCGGCGCGACCGTGCTGGCGGCGGCCGCGGGCGGGATCGGCGCGCTCGCCTCGAGGCGCCGTCAGAGCACCGGGCTGCGGTCCGCGCGAGGCGTGCGGTGGCGCTAGCCCATCCCCTCCGGCTGGGCTGACCTTCTATCTAGACTGCCGGCATGGCCGTAGAGCCCGAGGCACGGCGCCGCGCCCACGAGTGGCTTGCCGACGTCTACGCCCGCCTCGAGGAGCGTGAGGCACTCTTCGAGACGATCTCGGGTGAGGAGATCAGGCCGCTCTACACGGAGGAGGATCGGGCCGGCTCTGATCCCGACCGGGACCTGGGCTTCCCAGGCGAGTACCCCTACACGCGCGGCGTCTATCCGTCCATGTACCGGGGCCGGCTCTGGACGATGCGCCAGTTCGCCGGTTTCGGAACCGCCGAGGAGACAAACGAGCGCTTCCACTACCTCCTCGACCACGGGCAGACCGGCCTCTCGACCGCCTTCGACATGCCCACGCTGATGGGCCTGGACTCTGACGCCGAGCGCAGCCTCGGCGAGGTCGGGGTGGAGGGGGTCGCGATCGACACCCTCGACGACATGGAGACCCTGTTCTCCGGCATCGACCTCGGCGAGGTGACGACGTCGATGACCATCAACGCGCCCGCGGCGGTCCTGTTGGCCTTCTACGTCTGCACGGCGGAGGAGCAGGGGATCCCGCCGGAGCGACTCGGAGGCACGATCCAGACGGACATCCTCAAGGAGTACATCGCCCAGAAGGAGTGGTGCTTCCCGATCGAGCCGGCGATGAGGCTGGTCGGGGACATGATCGAGTGGTGCGCGCGGAAGATGCCGCGCTGGCACCCGATCTCGATCTCCGGATACCACATCCGCGAGGCGGGATCGACCGCCCAGCAGGAGCTCGCCTTCACCCTCAAGGACGGCTTCACCTACGTCGAGCAGGGGATCGAGCGCGGCCTCGACGTCGACGACTTCGCGCCGCGCCTCTCCTTCTTCTTCAACGCCCACATCGACTTCTTCGAGGAGATCGCCAAGTACCGGGCTGCGCGCCGGATCTGGGCCCGCGAGATGCGCGAGACCTACGGCGCCAAGCGCGAGGAGTCCCTGCGGATGCGCTTCCATACCCAGACCGCCGGGGTCTCCCTGACGGCCCAGCAGCCGCAGGTGAACATCATCCGCACCGCGATCGAGGCGCTCGCCGGTGTCCTCGGCGGCACCCAGTCGCTGCACACGAACTCATACGACGAGGCACTCGCCCTGCCGACCGAGGAGGCCGTTCGGATCGCCCTGCGGACCCAGCAGGTGATCGCAAACGAGACCGGCGTCACCAACACGATCGATCCGCTGGGCGGCTCCTACTTCGTCGAGACCCTGACCGACGAGATGGAGCGCTCAGCCTACGAGTACTTCGCCCGCATCGACGAGCTCGGCGGGATGGTCGAGGCGATCAAGCAGAACTTCCCGCAAAGGGAGATCGCGGACGCCTCCTTCCGCTATCAGCAGGAGGTCGACTCAAAGCAGCGCATCGTCGTCGGCGTCAACGAGTACGTGCTGGCGGACGACGAGGAGACCCCGATCCTGCGGATCGACCCCGAGCTCGAGCGCAAGCAGCGCGGCCGGGTGGAGGCGACCAAGGCGCGCCGCGACTCGGCCGAGGTCGAGCGCACGCTCGGCGCGCTCAAGTCCGCCGCGGCGACCGGCGCGAACCTGATGCCGCCGATCCTGGATTGCGCCCGCGCCAGGGCCTCGGAGGGCGAGATGGTGGCGGCCCTCCAGGAGGTCTTCGGCTCGTACACCGAGCTGCCGGTCTTCTAGCTCGCTGGCGGGGGGCTCCCCGGGCGACGGGGCCTTCGGCGATCGACCGCAAGCCGATCGTCCGGCAGATCCTCCGGGCCGCCGAGGCGGTCAGCTAAGCCGCGCGGGGTGCCGACTCGACGATCACGATCATCTCCCCGACGGGGCTGACCTCGGACCCCGCGAGGAACATCCGGCCGACGCCGCGTCGCTGGGACTCGCTCCTCGCCAGCGCACATGCAGCGTCGTGATCGAGACCGCTGGCGAGCAGCCTCTCTCCGTGCGTGCGGTCTATGAAGAGAACGTCGTACACCGCTGTGCCTCCTATTGCGATTCCCCCATCGGCTTCAACTCCACTTATCGGAATACCGCGCTGAGAACCGTAGAAGCTTCCTGTTCAACTACGGTTAAGTCGCCTTCGAACGAACGCATGGCTGAACAGTGCCGACCGACACCGCCGGAAAAATCAGGATCGTGGTCGCCAAGCCGGGTCTCGACGGCCACGACCGGGGCGCGAAGATCATCGCCCGGGCGCTGCGCGACGCGGGTATGGAGGTGATCTACACGGGTCTCCACCAGACGCCAGAGCAGATCGCCGAGACCGCGATCCAGGAGGATGCCGACGCGGTCGGCCTCTCGATCCTCTCCGGCGCCCACATGACGCTGGTCCCGCGCGTGGTCGAGCTGCTCTCCGAACAGGGCGCCGACGACGTGGTCGTCACGGTCGGCGGCACGATCCCGGCGGACGACATCCCCGAGCTCAAGAAGCTCGGCGTCGCCGAGGTCTTCACGCCCGGGGCGCCGACGGACGAGATCGTCGAGTTCGTGCGGAAAGCGGTCGAGGGCCGCGAAGCGCCCTCGACCTCGAACCAGGCCTCTTCCGCCTAGTAGCCGTAGCCCCCGCCGCTCGAGCTGTTGCTCGCGCCTGTCGCGGTGCCGCCGTTCGCGACCCCGGTGGAGCTGCTGGCCGCCTTGGCGGCGGTACCGCTGCCGCCGGCCGCCGGCGACGAGCTGCTCGAGTTGTCGCTGCTGCCCCCGCAGGCGGCGAGGCCGATGGCGAGGGCCAGCGCACAGGCACCGGCCAGGATCAAACGACGTATGCGAGTCACGGTGTCTCCTTTACCTTGGAAGCGTTGTGTCCGACCCCCCTCGCACGTACTACGCCGGCGGTGTCGACCGGGATTGGGGTCAATCCCTTTGACGGCCTCGGACGTAGGAATTGACGTGGACCCCTCCGATGAGGCACTGCTCGCCGGCTTCGCCACCGGCGACCCTCGCACCGCAGCGGCTTTCGTGCGCCGCTTCCAGGGGCGCGTCTACGGCCTGGCGATGACGATCGTCCGTCAGCCGGCGATCGCGGAGGAGGTCGCCCAGGAGACCTTCGTCCGCGCCTACAGGCACGCGGGCAACTACGACGCCCGCAAGGGCCGCGTCTCGACCTGGCTGCTCTCCATCGCCCGCAACCAGGCGATCGACGTGACCAGGATGAAGCGCCTCGACCCGGTCGACCCCGAGGTGATCGCCGCTGAGCTCTCGATCGAGTCCCAGACAGCCGGCGCCGACGAGATCGGCCTGCAGCCGGACGAGCGCGCGCAGCTGCGCAGCGCGATCAGCGATCTGCCGGAGGACCAGCGCCGCGCCTTGGTGCTGGCCGCGTACATGGGGCGGACCGCGCGTGAGATCAGCGTGCTCGACGACGTCCCGCTGGGCACGGTGAAGACGCGGATCCGCACCGCGATGCTGAAGCTGCGCGAGCAACTCGAGGTGCAGGAAAGATGAACCCGCGCTGCGAGGAGCCCCGGGAGATGGCGGCCGAGCTCGCTCTGGGCATCGTCGAGGGCGAGGAGCGCGGCCGCGCGCTCGAGCACCTCGCCCGCTGCCCCGACTGCCGCCGGCAGGTGGAGCAGCTCTCGGAGGTGGCCGACGAGCTGCTCCTGCTCGCCCCGCACCGTGAGGTCCCGGTCGGCTTCGAGTCCAAGGTGCTCTCCGAGGTGGTGCCCGCGCCCGAGCCTCCGCGCCGCCGCCGCCGGCTGTCGCTCGTGCTCGCCCCGGCCGCGGCGGCGCTGGCCGCGGTGGCGATCACGCTCGCGATCGTCTCCAGCGACCTCCAGCTCGCCTCCCACTACCGCCACACCCTGAAGGAGGCCAACGGCAAGGAGTTCGAGTCCTACCAGCTGCGGGGCAGCGACGGGACGCTGGCCGGGACGGTCTTCAGCTACAAGGGCTCTCCCTCGTGGGTGCTGGTCACGATCGACCCCGGCCATCGCCAGGCGATCCAGAGCGCCGAGCTCGTCATGAACGACGGCAGGCAGGTACCGCTCACCTGGTTCCATCTGGACTCCTCCGGCAGCTCCGGCGGTGGGATCCCGGTGGACCCCCAGAACGTCTCGGTGCTCCGCCTGCTGCCGGCGCCCGGCGGCCAGCCTCTGGTCGCCCACTTCAGCGGCTAGACCGAGCCGCTGGGCGCGGAGGCGCGAGTTCATCCTCGCGCCACGGGTAGCAGAGGTGCCTCCGCACCCGACCAGCGGGACGGGCCGATTGACTGGTCAGTCAGCCAGGCGAAGTCGCTAATATCCCGCGCCGCCCGTTTGTGCGAGGGGCTCCGAAGATGCGGGGGCGCGCGCCAGCGCGACCCGTGAGAGGTTGGAGGAGCCACCCGACTCGTAGAGAGGACCTGAACTTGAAGA
>DATGDO010000244.1:0-1870 GCA_035310805.1 Solirubrobacterales bacterium | reverse complement strand
GTTGAGGTAGGCCTCCATGAGCTCGTCGTCGTAGTCGGCGCAGGCCTCGATCAGATGGGTGCGGTGCTCATGCGCGGCGTCGACCAGGTCTTCGGGTATCTCGGTGTAGGAGAACTCGGTGCCCAGCTCGTCCTTCCAGACGAGGGCCTTGTTCTCGATCAGGTCGACGACGCCGGTGAAGTCGGACTCCTGGCCGATCGGAATCTGGATCGGGAGGGGGTTGGCGCCGAGGCGGTCGCGCATCGTCTCGACGGCCTTGAAGAAGTCGGCGCCCGTGCGGTCCATCTTGTTGACATAGGCGATCCTGGGGACCTCGTACTTGTCCGCCTGGCGCCAGACGGTCTCGGACTGCGGCTCGACCCCGGCTACGGAGTCGAACAGGGCGATCGCGCCGTCCAGGATCCGGAGGCTGCGCTCGACCTCGACGGTGAAGTCGACGTGACCGGGGGTGTCGAGGATGTTGATGCGGTGACCCTGCCACTCGCACGCGGTCGCGGCGGACGTGATCGTGATGCCGCGCTCCTGCTCCTGCTCCATCCAGTCCATGACGGCAGCGCCCTCGTGGACCTCGCCCATCTTGTGGGTTCGGCCGGTGTAGTAGAGGATGCGCTCGGTCGTCGTCGTCTTACCGGCATCGATGTGGGCCATGATGCCGATGTTGCGAGTCTTCTCTAGGGGGAAGCTTCTGGGCATGGATCCTGTCGGTCGTACTGGCGTGAGGGAGAGGCGGAACGGCTAGGCTGAGTTCGGTATTCGCGCAGAAAAAAGGCCCTTGCGGGCCAGAGCGCAAAGCGTCTCTTCGACCCGAACTTCCTCTATGTCGCGCCGTTCTCCATCGAAACGGTTAACGCCCAGAGGGCCCTCTGGGGGGCACCCCCGAGCGACGGGTGATGATAGCAGCGGCGTGATGGCCTCCAGGAAGGGAAACGGCCGGCCATGACTCGCCGCAAGAGGGCTCGCAGCCGCCTGGACGAGCTCACCGAGCGCACGCGCCAGGAGGCCCGCGCGCTCTCCCGCAACCAGCGGGCCGAGGCGCGGCGCAGCCGGCGGGCAGGGGCTGAGGGGCTCGACGGGATCGGCTTCCGCATGCGCGGCACGGCGCTGGAGAGCCGCCGCCGGCTCAGGCCCGTGGTGGCGCCCGTCGGCCGCCTCTTCGCCTGGTCTGCCCCCTACGTAACGGGGGCGCTGCTGTTCGCGATCAAGCTGCTCGCCGCCGTGATCGCCCTGATCCTGGAGCTCGCGCAGGTCACCCTCAGCTGGCTGGCAACCAGGCTGACGGCCGCGGCCCGCCTCACGGGCTGGCTGCGAGTGCACGTCACCCCGCTGCCCACGGTGGCCCTCGTCGGCGTCGTCGCAGCGGTCGGTCTCGGGGTCTCGCAGTTCTTCGACTACCACGGGGTCGCCGTGGACGCACCCAACTACGCCGGCGAGGTCGGTGCGGTCGCCCCCGCCCCGATCACGGCCACCGAGACCGCCGGCGACGCCCACCTCTGGATACTTCTCCCGGTCGCCGCCGCCGCCCTGGTCCTGCTCGTGCTCGCCTACCGCGGCCGGACGCGCGCCGCGGCCGGCGTCGTCGCCTGCGGCCTGCTCGGCCTCGCGGTCGCGCTCGCCATCGACCTTCCACAGGGCCTCGACGCCGGGCGGCCGGGCCTCGCCTTCAGCGGCGCCCAGGCGGTGCTGCTCGACGGCTTCTGGGCCGAGGTCGCCTGCTCGGCGGTCCTGGTGCTCTGCGGTGGCCTGCTCCCGCTCTACTCCCGTGGCGTGGCCCGCGCGAGGCGGGGCAGGCCAGCCGGCAGGCGCAGGCGCGTCGCCCGCGAGGACGCCGGAGGGATCTCGCCCGGCCTGCAGGCGGAATCATGAGCAGGCT
>DATGDO010000243.1:0-2638 GCA_035310805.1 Solirubrobacterales bacterium | reverse complement strand
GCCGGTGCGTCGGGGTGGGCGACCCCCTCCATGTTCTGCTCGGCGGAAGCCACCAGGTCATAGCCGCCGCAGAACCCCGAGCCGTTCCCGGCGAGGGCGATCACGTGGACCTCCGGATCGAGGTTCGCCCGCTCCACGCAGGCCGAGAGCTCCCTCGGCATCTCGAGCGTGATCCCGTTGCCCCGCTCCGGTCGATTCAGGGTGATGCGGGCGACTCGCCCAGTCACCTCGTAGGTCAGCGTCTCGAGCTCGTCCATCGCCTCTCTCCCTCGGTCGCGTGGCGTGGATTCAATCAGCGCCGATGAGTTCGAGCCCGGATTCGCGGTCTCAATGGCGAAGATGTCGAGGGTGGCGAAGGCGAACTACACGACGATCGAAGTCGCGGGCCGGGAGGTGAGGCTCTCCAGCCCGGACAAGGTCTTCTTTCCGAAGCCCGGGTTCACCAAGCTCGACCTGGCGGAGTACTACGTCGCCGTCGAGGCGGCGGCCGTCAACCAGCTGCGAGAGCGGCCGGGGACGATGAAGCGCTTCGTCGACGGGGTCGGGGGCGGGTTCTTCTTCCAGAAGCGGGTGCCGAAGGGCGCTCCCGACTGGCTGCAGACGGCCACCTTCGCCTTTCCGAGCGGCCGCACCGCCACGGAGCTGGTGGTGAACGACGGGGCGCATCTGGTCTGGGCGGTCAATCTCGGCGTCGTCGACTTCAACCCCCACCCCGTGCGCCGTGCCGACCTCGACCATCCCGATGAGCTCCGGGTGGACCTCGACCCGACTCCCGGGGTCCGCTGGAACACGGTCCGCAAGGTCACGCTCTGCGTCCGGGATGTGCTCGACGAGCACGGGCTCCTCGGCTTCCCCAAGACCTCCGGCTCGCGCGGGATCCACGTCAACGTGCGGATCGAGCCGCGCTGGGACTACGTCGGGGTCAGACGCGCGGCGCTGGCCCTCGCCCGCGAGGTCGAGCGGCGCATCCCGAAGCAGGCCACCAGCAAGTGGTGGAAGGAGGAGCGCCACGGGGTCTTCGTCGACTACAACCAGAACGCCCGCGATCGCACGATCGCCTCGGGCTACTCGGTGCGGCCGGTGGCGGATGCGCGCGTCTGCTGCCCGATCGAGTGGGAGGAGGTCCCCGACGTCGATCCGGCGGAGCTGCGTCTCGACACGGTTCCCGCCCGCCTCGAGCGAAGCGGCGATCCGGCCGCTGAGATCGACCGCCATGCCGGCTCGCTCGAACAGCTTCTCGACCTGGCGCGCCGCGACGAGGAGGGGGGCCTCGGCGACGCCCCCTGGCCCCCGCACTTCGCCAAGCAGCGCGGCGAGCCCAAGCGGGTGCAGCCGAGCCGTGCCAAGAAGGATCGGCTGAAAGCACGGTCGCGATCGAAGCAGTCCTGATCTACGTCATCGCCTCCTCCGCTTCGCATCAGCGGGCGGCCCGGGCCAATGCCTGATCGCCCTAGACCAGCTGATCGATCTTGCATTCCTCGGCCGACTTGTCCTCTCGCCAGCGGACGATCCTCGAGCCGTGCCGGATCCGCCCGCCACTGGTGTGGTCGTAGGTGACCTCGACCACCAGCTCCGGGCGCAGCGCGAACCACTCGAGCTCGCGGTCGGCGTCCCAGCGGCTCGGATCGCCTGAGCCCTTCTCCCCGGTCTCGTAGGGCCTCAGGGTCTCGACCAGCTCCCGCTTCTCCTTCGCCTTCAGGCCGGAGGTATGACCGATCGGCCGCAGCTGCTTGCCGTCGTAGAGCCCGAGGATCAGGGAGCCGACGGTCCCCTGCTCCTTGCCGGGGCGCCAGCCGACGATCACGCAGTCGATCGTCCGCACGCGCTTCACCTTCACCATGCCCTTGCGCTGACCGGGCTTGTAGACCGCGTCGAGCTCCTTGGCGATCACCCCCTCGCCGCTCAGCAGCCAGGGCTCGGCCTTCTCGGGCGAGGTGGTCATCGGGGTGAGCTCGACCGACCCGGAGGCTGTCCTCTTGCGGCCGGGGGCAGCGGCGATCAGCTCCTCGAGCGCGGCACGGCGTTCGGCGAACGGCTTGTCGGTGAGCCTGCGCCGGTCCTCCGCCAGCAGGTCGAAGGCCCGGAAGAGAGCCGGCGTCTTCTCCGCGAGCATCCTCACGCGCGACTCCGCCGGGTGGAGGCGGTTCTGGAGCGCGTCGAACTCCTCGCGGCCGTCGCTGTCCAGGATCACCAGCTCGCCATCGAGGACATAGCGCCCCTCGGGAAAGGTGACCTCGGGGAAGTAGCGGCGCAGCGGCTTGCCGCCCCGGGACTGCAGGTAGACGTCGTCGCCGTCGACATAGGCGAGCGCGCGGAAGCCGTCGTACTTCGGCTCGTACGCCCAGCCCTCGCCCTCCGGCAGCACCTTGCGGGAGAGGGCGAGCTGCGGCTGGATCGGAGGCTTCAGCGGAAGCGCCACGCAGCGATCCTAGTGGTGGCCGCCATACGATCGACCTCGATGGAGGGAGCCCCACAGCGCTGCGACATCGTCGTGATCGGGGGCGGCATCGTCGGGCTCGCGGTCGCCCGCGAGCTTCTCTCCAGGCACCCCGACGCCAGCCTCTGCGTCCTCGAGCGAGAGGAGCGCCTGGGCGCTCATCAGACCTCCCATTCCAGCGGGGTGATCCACGCCGGCATC
>DATGDO010000242.1:0-3303 GCA_035310805.1 Solirubrobacterales bacterium | reverse complement strand
GTCAAGTTCACCTTCTTCAAGCTCGACCCCGCCTGGCGCCGGCGCAGCGCCGAGGAGCGGGCCGCCGACAAGGCCGAGTTCCAGGCCGCCTGCGAGGACTTCGCCGAGGACCGCTCGCTGCGAGCGTATTCGACCGTCGGCACCCGCGGCGACACCGACCTGCTGCTGCTCAGCCAGAGCCCGAGCCTCGAGGACATCCATACCTTCCACGTCGTCCTCGGCCAGAGCGGCCTCGCCCGCTGGGCCTCCGTCCCCTACTCCTACCTGGCGATGACCAAGCCCTCCCCCTACTCGGAGCAGGAGTCCCGCCCGGAGATCTGCGTCTCCGACCGCAAGTACCTCTTCGTCTATCCGTTCGAGAAGAAGCGGGAGTGGTACGGGCTGCCGATCGAGGAGCGCCAGCGGATCATGGCCAACCACATCGAGGTCGGCCGCCGCTATCCCGAGATCTCGATCAACACCGCCTATTCCTTCGGCCTCGACGACCAGGAGTTCGTCGTCTCCTTCGAGGGCGATGACCCCGGCGAGTTCCTCGACCTCGTCCAGGAGCTGCGGGGCACCGAGTCGAGCGCCTACACGCTCCGCGACACCCCGATCTTCACCTGCGTCTCGATGTCCCTCGGGCGCACGCTCGACGCGCTCGACGGCACCGCCGCCACCGCCGTCACCCCGGCGTAATCCCACTACCCTTCCCGCTCGCTTTGATCGGCTCAGAGGAAACCCCGCTGCGCGTGGCGATCGTCGGCTCCGGCCCGGCCGGCTTCTACACGGCCGAGCACGTGCTCAAGCACGAGGGGACGCACGCGGAAGTCGACATGTTCGACAGGCTGCCCACGCCCTACGGGCTGGTGCGCTTCGGCGTCGCGCCCGACCATCCGAAGATCAAGTCGGTGATCCGCGTCTACGAGAAGACGGCCACGCGACCCGGGTTCCGCTTCTTCGGAAACGTCGAGGTCGGCCGCGACGTCTCCGTCGAGGAGTTGCGCGAGCGCTACCACGCCGTCGTCTTCGCCTACGGCACGGCAACCGACCGCCAGCTCGGCATCCCCGGCGAGGGGCTGCCGGGCAGCCATCCGGCCACCGAGTTCGTCAACTGGTACAACGCCCACCCGGACTTCGCGGATCGCGAGTTCGACCTCTCCTGCGAGCGCGTGGTCGTGATCGGCAACGGCAACGTCGCCGCGGACGTGGCCCGGATGCTGGCGCTCACCCGCGAGGAGCTCGAGGGCACGGACACGGCCGACCACGCGATCGAGGCCTTCGCGGGCTCCTCGGTCAAGGAGATCGTCGTCCTCGGCCGCCGCGGCCCCGCGCAGGCGGCGTTCACCAATCCGGAGGTCCGCGAGCTCGGCGAGATGGTCGACGCCGACATCGAGATCGACCGGGCCGAGATGGAGCTGGACGAGCTCAGCCGCGAGTGGCTCGACTCGGACGATGCGGACCCGACCAACCGCCGCAACGTCGAGATCTTCACCGAGTTCTCCCGCCGCCAGCCGGAGGGCAAGAACAAGAGGATCGTCATGCGCTTCCTGCGCTCCCCCGTCGAGATCCAGGGGGACGGCAAGGTCGAGCGGATCGTGGTCGGCCGCAACGAGCTGGAGCGCGACGATTCCGGCCGGATCCGCGCCATCGACACGGGCGAGCGCGAGACGATCGAGTGCGGCCTGGTGCTGCGCTCGATCGGCTACCAGGGCATCCCGATCGACGGCGTCCCCTTCGACGAGCGTGCCGGCACCATCGCCAACGAGGGCGGACGCGTTCAGGAGGGCGGCATCGGGGTACCCGGCCTCTACGCCGTCGGCTGGATCAAGCGAGGCCCGTCGGGCGTGATCGGCACCAACAAGAAGGACGCCCAGGAGACGGTCGACAACCTGTTCGCGGACCTCGAGGCCGGGAGGGTCCCGGAGGCGGAGCTCGCCTCGGACCGCGCCGCGATCGAGTCGCTGCTCGAGGAGCGCAGGCCGGACCACGTCACCTTCGAGCATTGGCGGGCCATCGACGCCGCCGAGGTCGAGGCGGGCAGGCCCCAGGGCCGTCCGCGGGTCAAGTTCTGCCGGGTGGAGGAGCTGGTCGAGGCCGCCGGCGTCGAGGTCCGGCAATCGGCCTGAAGCATCGGGCGTCAGCCGCCGAGGCCGACTCCGAGAGACCTACGAGCGCCTCGCCCGGGCAGAGGGGCGCCACGCCGAGTTCTGAGGCGATCACCTTCGGCATCGACTCGCTGATCGGTGTCACGGTCGGTTGACCGTAGAATCGCCGCCGATGGCGATCTCCACCGACGAGGTGCGGGTGATGATCGAGGCCTCGCTCCCCGGGGCCCAGGTCGAGGTGGTCGACGAGACCGGCACGCAGGACCACCTGCGTGCCACCGTCACCGCCTCCCAGTTCGAGGGCCTCTCGCGGATCGAGCAGCACAAGCTGGTCAGGAAGGCCGTCCAGACCCGCTTCGACGACGGCTCGATCCACGCCCTCTCGATCAAGACCTCGGTGCCGGACCAGGGCCGCGTATGATCAAAGGCGATGACTGAACCCACTCTCAAGGACAGGGTCGAGGAGCTGATCCGGGACAACCAGATCCTCCTCTTCATGAAAGGCACCCCGGAGCAGCCCCGTTGCGGCTTCTCGATGCGGGTGGTGAACGTGCTCGAGACCTACGGGGTCGAGTACGCCGCCCTCGATGTGCTGCCGGCACTGCAGCCGCTGCGAGAGGTGACCGCCGAGATCTCGGACTGGCAGACCTTCCCCCAGCTCTACGTCAACGGCGAGCTGGTGGGCGGCTGCGACATCATCGAGGAGATGGACGAGTCGGGGGAGCTCGCCGGACTCCTCGGTGTGGAGCAGCCGCAGCGGCCGGCGATGTCGGCCAAGCAGGAGCTCCAGGCCGACCCGCAGCAGAGCCCGCCGATCCAGATCGAGCGCTAGTCGCCGGCGAGGATCGGGCTAGACCGCGGCGGCCGACTCGGCCGTGTCCTCGCGGACCTGGAACGAGGAGCCGCAGCCACAGGCCGCGACGACGTTCGGGTTGTTGACCGAGAAGCCGGCGCCCTGGAGGCCGTCCACCCAGTCCACCTCGGAGCCGAAGACGAACTGCATGCTCGTCTTGTCGACGACGACCGCGACACCCTGGTTCTCGAAGCGGTGGTCGTCCTCCTTGGGGGAGTCGAAGGCGAGGGCATACTGGAAGCCCGAGCAGCCGCCGCCGCGAACAGCGACGCGCAGAGCCTGCTCGGCTCCGTTCTCCTGCTCGCCGAGCAGCTCCTTGATCTTGACCGCCGCCTTGTCCGTCAGCGTGATCGGCTGAGGGTT
>DATGDO010000241.1:0-2446 GCA_035310805.1 Solirubrobacterales bacterium | reverse complement strand
GACTGCTCTCTTCCGTCACTTCAATGCGCCGCTCGAGAGGAGCTTCACGGTCGTCTATTGGGATCAGCGCGGCGCCGGCAAGTCGTTCGAGCGCAACATCCCTCGATCGTCGATGACGGTCGAGCAGTTCATCTCCGATCTCGACGAGCTGGTCGAGGCCGTCTGCAGGCGGCTCGGCAAGACGGGGGTCGTGATCTTCGGGCACTCCTGGGGTTCGGCTCTTGGGGTGCTCTACGCCGCCCGCTCCCCCGAGAAGGTCGCGGCCTACGTCGGCAGTGGGCAGTACGGCGACGCCGCCGCCGGCGAGGCGGCATCGTATGAGTTCGCGCTCGCCGAGGCGGAGCGCCGCAGCAAGCGCAGAGCGATGAAGGAGTTGCGCGCGATCGGCCCGCCGCCTCATACTGCAGAGCAGTTGTGGACGGAGCGCAGCTGGGTTACTCGCCTGGAGGGCGGCATGCGCCCGCGGGCATTGTGGAAGATGGGACGGCCCGTGCTCACCGGCCGGGAATCGTCGATCTTCGAGCTGCCCAGGACCTGGCGCGCCTTCCGCTTCTCGCTCGACGCGATGTGGCCGGAGACCTCGCGGCTGAACCTCCTCGAGCTCGCGCCCGCATTGGAGATGCCCGTCTTCTTCTTCCTCGGCCGCCAGGACCACTGGGTGCCCGCGAGGGCCAGCCTGGCCTACTTCGAGGCGCTCAGGGCGCCCTCGAAGAAGCTCGTCTGGTTCGAGCGGTCCGGCCACGAGCCGTTCGTCGACGAGCCAGCCAAGTTCAATGCCTCGATCGCGGAGTTGGTTCGGCCAGTTCTGCCCTCGGACCTGTCAGCCCGTCGGCGGTCTCGGTGCTGAGCACCTACCTCGGTCCCGCACCGCACACCGGTACGACGAAACCTCAATCGAGGAAGGCTTGGAACATGAAGCTTCCGGAGGCCCTGACAGAACTGGTACCCAGGGGGTAGCGGGCGTGTCATCCCTGTTAATGCGAGTGGCGGCGTTCTCCGCCCGTCGGTGGGCGCTCGTCATCGGCGTGTGGCTCGTCGCGGTCGTGGCCCTGGGCTTGGCCAGCCGCGCCGCGGGCACCAGGTACAGCGCGAGCGCCGAGGTCGCGGGCTCGGACAGCGCTGCGGCCAACGACATGATGGCGCGCTCGTTCTCGCCCAGGCTGTCGGACTCAAGCCCGATCGTCTTCCACACGGACGAGGGCAAGCTGACGAACGGGCAGAATCGTCAAGTCGTCGAGGCCTCGCTCCGAGCGTTGTCGTCGGCCGAGAACGTCGAGGCGGTCACGAACCCGTTCGACGCGAACAGGCCGACGGTGTCGGGCGACGGCAAGACGGCGTACAGCCTGATGGTGCCGTCCACGGCGCTCGGCGACCTCTCGGTCGGGCAGGCAGAGCGGATCCTCGACGCGGCCCGCGCACCCGCGGAGGCGACCGGCGTCCAGGTCGAGGCCAGCGGCCCACTGGGCACCAAGATCTCGACCCCCGAGATCAGGATCAGCGAGGTGGTCGGCATCGCCGCGGCGATGCTCATCCTCCTCGCCGTCTTCGGGACTTTCCCCGCGATGGTCCTGCCGATCGCGGTCGCGATCTTCGCGCTCCTCGGCGGGCGCAGCCTCGTCTCGCTGCTCGGCCACGTCGTCTCCGTGCCCGACGTCGCACCGACGGTGGCGACGATGATCGGGCTCGGCGTCGGCATCGACTACTCGCTGTTCATCATCACCCGCGCCCGCTCAGCCCGCTTCGACGGGATGAGCATGCCGGAGGCGATCGGCTTCGCCGCTTCGACCTCGGGGCGCGCGGTCGCGTTAGCCGGCGGGACGGTCGTCATCGCGCTGCTTTCACTCGCGGTGTCGGGGGTGTCGCTCGTCACCGTGATCGGCCAGGCGTCGGCGATCGTGGTGGTCGTCGCCGTGATCGCCTCGGCTACGCTGCTTCCCGCCCTGTTGGGGCTGTTCGGCGACCGCATCGAGAGCCTGCGCGTCGGCGCCGACAAGCGCCCGAAGCTCGGCCACAGCATGTTCTGGCAGGCGTGGGGCGAGCGGCTGGAGCGCCATCCGGCCGTCTACGCAACGGTGTCGGTGCTCGTGCTGCTGCTGATCGCCTCGCCGCTGCGCAATCTCGAGCTCGGGCTCAGGGATGAATCGAGCGCGCCGCAGTCCGCGACAGTTCGCAAGGCCAACGATCTGCTGACCGCCTCGTTCGGCGCGGGCGCGAACGGCCCACTGCTCGTGATGGCCGAGACGGGCCCGCAGAAGGCCGCCGGCCTGGACGACCCCCGGCTCGTGAAGCTCTACCAGGGACTCTCCGCAGCCGAAGGCGTGCAGGCCGTCTTCGCTCCGCAGGTCTCCCGGGACGGCACCGCGGCGATGCTGATAGTGATCCCGGCGGGATCGCCGACCTCGGACGCGACGAAGGACCTCGTGAGCGAGGTGCGCGACAAGATCAT
>DATGDO010000240.1:0-9871 GCA_035310805.1 Solirubrobacterales bacterium | reverse complement strand
CAAATGCCCCTACCCAGGGCTGAACGAGCGGGCTCGGTTGCCCGCTCTGCATCGTCTTCCACTCGACGTTCGCCACCGCCCGGCCGTAGCAGATCAGGCCGGCGACGATGCGGTCGCGATCGTCGGCCGGGAAGTAGTCCGCGTAGCGCGAAAGCACCGCCACGTCCGTCGCTTCGGTTTCGGCGCTCGTCCGCGCGTCGTTGAAGTTCTGGAAGGCCTCGAGAACGACGAAGGCGAGCAGCACGGCGAAGGCCGTGCCGAGGAAAGCGAAGATGCCGGAGCCACGCTCGATCTCCTCGTAGAACTTCTGCTCCGTCGCCGTGCGGCGCACCGCGTGCATCAGGAGGACGCCGAGCGCAGCCACCCCAATCACGATCGCGGCCAGCAGGAAGAGGTTCATGCAGGTCCGCTCTTCGTCTCCTTCGCGCCTTCTCCTTGTCAGTTCCCTCGGACCGGAACTTCGGTGGGGTGCGAGCGTCGACACACGCGGGGCGACACGCATGCGAAGGCATACGAGCCGCTGAGAGGGCCTCTCTAGCCCGACCCTGGGTGGGGCGCAGGGGTGGAGGAGCGCAGAGGCCCGGCAGGACCCAAGCAGCTGCCGGCGCGTCGAGAGCAAAGACCCGGCGCCCGGAACTCCTTCTGCTCGGGATACACCCGATCGGTACGCGCATCCCATACGAAGTCCGGCGCGAACGACTCGGAGAGGCGGTGGGACTCGTCGAACTCAGCCATAGCCCGCCGCACGACCTCGACGTTTCTCCTCCGACATTGCCCACGCAGTATCCCGCGACGTCGGGTTGACGCAGAAGAAGCCCCGGCCGACGGGGAAAGGCAGGTCCAGGGAGGATCAACCTGGGACCCACAAAGGCCGACCGGGGCGCTGCCTCACTGCCTCAGAGCTTACGCCGGTTGGGAAGGTCGCGTTCGAGCTCGCATGAAGGCCCAACCGCCTGATGAGGCGTGGCGTTGCTCGCCCTCGCCGAGCAGCAAGCCGCTCAGATCGACCGCCTCGAGGCCGAGATCGCCCGCTGCTGCTTACTCCAGCTCCTCCAGCTGCTCTTCGCAGCGGAGAAGTCGCGGGCTGATGGCGCAACTCCGCCGCCAAATCCAGGCCAGCCCCGCCCCGCTCGAGTGGGCTTTCGGGATCGGCGAGCCGACGCCGCTCGATCTCCCCGATGATCAGCGCTCGGCGATCAGCAGCGTCTGCACCGCGCGCCCAATCGGACCGCGGGCGTCGTACAGGGAGCTGTCGGCGATCCCGATCCCATGCGGCTCGGGCAGCGTCACCGCGTCGAGACAGACCCATTCCCCCTCCGGCATTCGATGTAGGTGGACGCTCAGGTCCACGTTGACGAACAGGAACTTGTCCAAGTCCAGTGCGGCGCTCACCCCGTTGCCGGCGTCCGCGGCGATCATCACCCGCTGGAGCGGGCTGGGCTCCTCGGCCGGCAGCAGGGGCACCGCCATCCGCAGCCAGACCGTCGCGGGGCCCAGCTCGAGGAACGCTCCCCTCGTGAATCGGTACTCCATCGCCGAGTGGTAGCCAACGTCATGTCCGGTCTCGAAGAAGCTGCCGGGCTCGGCCTCCTGCGGCATCCCCGGAACGTGCACATGTGGAAATCCCGGGGGCATCTCGAAGAAGACCTCGTCGGTTCGCAGCCGCCAGCCCTGGGCGCGCATCAGCGTCTCGCCGACGTCGTCGGAGAGAGTCGCCTCGAACATCTCCACCCGCCGGCCGGGACGCACGATCTCCGCCTCGACCCTGAGCGGACCGATCGGCACCGGACGGAGCAGTTCGTAGGTGATCCTGCCGACGTGGGCCGGGAAACCATCCTCGCCGCCGATCCGGCCGCCGCCGAGCCGCTCGACCTCCCTTCCGATCAGGGCGGCGGGCGGCCCCGCATGCTGGGCCTCGGGGTCCCACGGGCCGCGGGTGAGGTCAGTGGCCACGTAGCGGTCCCGGTCCGGTTCGTAGAAGGAGTCGGGCACCCTCCCATCCTAGGATTCAATTGAGAGAAGGCTCTGCTCGCCTCGGCGCCGAGTAACGCAGAGCTCGCCTCGGGGACTGTTGATCGACCGGGTTAACCTGGTCGATACCCCGAGGAAGCGAGGTACGGACTTGGAGAAGGTCAAGAAGAGCGAGGAGGAGTGGCGCCAGGAGCTCACGCCCGAGCAGTACGAGGTCGTGCGCAAGAAGGGCACCGAGGCGCCGTTCACCAGCGAGCTCAATGACGTCAAGGAAGGCGGGACGTTTGTGTGCGTGGCCTGCGGGCAGCCGCTGTTCAGCTCGGAGAACAAGTTCGACTCCGGCACCGGCTGGCCGAGCTTCGACCGGCCGATGGACGACGAGGCCGTCGAGACGGAGGCGGACAACAGCTTCCTGATGCGGCGGACCGAGGTCCTCTGCTCACGCTGCGATGCGCACCTGGGTCACGTCTTCGACGACGGCCCCGCCGACACCACCGGCCAGCGCTACTGCATCAACGGCTGTGCGCTGAAGTTCGACCCGGACGAGTAGCAGCTCAGACTTTGCCGCCGGCGCCCAGGTAGCTGAAGCGCACCGCCAGGGCCACCGCCTCGGTCCTCGTGTCCACCTCCATCCGGGCGATCGCGTTCCGGACGTGGGTGTGGACCGTGGCGGGGCTGAGCGAGAGCCGGTCGGCGATCTGCTTGACGCGCAGGCCCTCCGCGAGCAGCTCGAGGATCTCGCGCTCGCGGGGGGTCAGCTCGAGCAGCTTCTCGACCTCGCCCGCTCCCTGGCCGAGCTCGGTGCCGACGAAGGTGCCTCCGCCCGCGACCACCTCGATCGCACGGGCGATGTCCTCGCTGGGGGCGGACTTGAGGACGTAGCCGGAGGCGCCGGCGCGCAGCGCAAGCGTCAGCAGGTCGGGCTGTGCGTGGGCGGTGAAGATGATCACGCGCGTCTCTGGCCCGACCTTGAGGATGTCCTTGGTGGCGTCGATGCCGTCCTTGCCCGGGAGCTCGACGTCGACGATGCAGACGTCCGGCTCGAGCTCCTTGACCTTGTCGACCACCTCCTCGCCGGTCTCGGCCTCGCCGACGATCTCGACGCCCTCGACCGACGCCATCCGGGCCTTGATCGCCTCGCGGACGATCTCGTGGTCATCGCAGAGCACTACGCGCTTCGGAGTCGCGGGGCTCATCTAACTGGGAATCCTCTCTGGAACGCCAAATTCCTGCAAAGCGGCCGGAAGATCCACGCTCCCGTCCTCCCTCTGACCGTTCTCCAACAGCGCGATGAGGGTTCGACCCACAGCCGCCGCGGTTCCGTTCAGCGTGTGCACGGGTTCCGGGGATTCTCCGAGTGCCGGACGGTAGCGGCTGGACAGGCGCCTTGCCTGGTAATCCGTGGTGTCGGAGCAGCTGGTCAGTTCTCGATAGCGTCGCTGGCTGGGGATCCACCCCTCGCAATCGAACTTGCGAGCCGCGGGCGCGCCCAGATCGCCCACGGCCACGTCGACGACGCGGTAAGGGATCTCCAGCGCGCCGAGGATCCTCTCCTGGATCGCCAGGATGCGCTCGTGCTCCTCGCGCGATGAGCCCGGCTCGACGAAGCTGAACATCTCGACCTTGTCGAACTGATGCACGCGGAAGATCCCGCGCGTATCGCGCCCGGCAGCCCCCGCCTCGCGGCGAAAGCAGGTCGAGAGGCCCGCGTAGCGCTTCGGCAGCTCGGAGGCCTCCATGATCTGGTCGGCGTGCAGGGAGGCCAGTGAGACCTCCGAGGTGCCGACCAGGAAGAGCTCGTCGCGGGGAATCTCGTAGATCATCTCCCGCTCGCCGGGGAAGAACCCGGTGCCGTAGAGGGCCCGCTCGCGGACGAGCACCGGTGGGATCGTCGGCCGGAAGCCCTCGGCGCGCACCTGCTCGATCGCGAACCGGACCAGGGCCAGCTCGACCATGACCAGGTCCCCGAGCAGGTAGGCAAAGCGCGAGCCGGACGCCTCGGCCGCAGCCTCCATCTCGATCCAGCCGTGCCGCTGGGAGAGGTCGAGGTGGTCGAGGGGCTCAAAACCGAACTCCGGGAGCTCCCCCACCTCCCGCACGGTGACGTTGTCCTCCTCCGTCTCGCCGTCGGGGGCGTCGGGGTCGGGGAGGTTCGGCAGCGAGGCGAGCAGCTCGTCGCGCCGCTCGCTCAGCTCGAAGAGCTGCGGCTCGAGCTCCTTGAGCTCCTTCTTGAGCCCGCTCGACGACTCGCGCGCCCGCTTCACCTCCGGGTCCTCCGCCCTGCCGGCGCGGGCAGCCTCCTGGATCTCGCCGGAGATCCTGTTCTGCTCCGCCCGGATCCCGTCGATTCGGGTGTTCAGCTCGCGCCTGCGCTCGTCCACCCCCAGCAGCTCGTCCACCTGCTCGGCGGCCCCTCGTCTCGCCAGCGCCGAGCGCACCGACTCGGGCTCGCTGCGGATCTGCTTCAGGTCGAGCGTGGCTCGGCTCCCGCGCGCTGTCTAGGGGCCCGCCGTCGTCGTCAACGGTGGCCGCGGCGAGCTGACGACGTCCCGTCCCGCGTACTTCGCGACGAAGGCAGCCACCTTCTGGGCGTCGGCGCCCACCACGATGTTCTGGGGCATGATCGCTCCCGAGAAGCCGCCGTTGCGGATCGCGTAGATCACGTCGGCCATCGTCTCCGGGCGCTGGTCGAGGTTGGGACCCTGCTGGCGCTCGCTGCGGTTCGCGGTCCCCTCGGTGCCGGCCGGCGTCAGGGTGTGGCAGCCGGAGCAGCGCTCGGCGAAGATCTGGGCGCCCGCGTGGGTGGGATCGTTGTCAGGAACCTGGATGCCCTGAGTCCCGCAACCGGTGACGGTCACAACCGCGGCGACTGCGATCAGTATGAGTGCCCCTCGCACGCGGCGGGATCATATGCGAGGCGGTCCGCGCCATATCCCTCACGCGCCGGCCCGCCCGACTAGCTTTCACGCATGGCCGGCGACGGAGTCCCACCGGAGCAATTTCGCGCCGCGTTGGGCGCCTTCGCCACCGGGGTCACGGTGGTGACCGCGATCGGCTCGAATGGGCCCTCCGGCGCGACCGCCAACGCCGTCGCCTCCCTGTCCCTGCGGCCGCCGCTGATGCTCGCCTGCCTCGACCGCGGCTCGCGCACGCTCACCTCGGTCCGCGCCCAGGGGCGATTCGGGGTGAACGCGCTGGCCGCCGGCCAGGAGGAGCTGGCTCGCCGCTTCGCCGGCAAACGGACCGAGGCGGAGAAGTGGGAGGGCGTCGAGTGGTCGGCGAGCAGCGAGCTGCCGCGGCTAGCGGGAGCCCTGATGTGGGTGGCCTGCGAGCTGCGGGACCTGATCGACGGCGGCGATCACCTGATCCTGACCGGCAACGTCCTCGAGGTCGACTCGCGCGAGGGCCAGCCATTGCTCTTCCACCGCGGCGCCTACCGGGACCTGCTGGCCGAGAGCTGACCGGCCCCGGCCGCGACGGCGGCGCAGCGCCCGGCCCAGGCGCCGGCCGAGCGTGATCGGCGCCGCGATCAGCCCGATCAGCACGCCCACCGCCAGCACGGGCGCCAGCAGAGGCAGCGCCGCAAACGCGGTCAGGGCGATGATCGGCAGCGCCAGAGGGAAGAGGACCATGACGATGATGCCCCCGCCGACGGTCCACTTCGAGATCTCGTCGGCGACCTCGGCCCTCCGCGCGGTCTGCGTGGTCATGGCGGCTCCTTTCGTCGTTCTCACTACAGCGACGAGATTGCCGCCCGATCTGTGACTGCTCGCAGCCCAGCCCCCGGGCTGGGCTAGAACGCGGTGCTCGTCCCCGCGGCCCGCAGCGCCAGCAGGAAGATCACCAGGCAGGCCGTCGCCATGATCCCGGTGTCGCGGCGGACGATCGCCAGGGCGATCTGGGTCTGGCGCTCCGGGGGCAGCGAGTGGATGTCGAGGTCCCCCAGCTCCTGGGCGGCGGAGCCCGCCCGCACCAGCTCGGCGAGCAGCGAGACGACCAGCGGCAGCGCTCCGTAGAGATAGTGCAGCTCGTCGGCGTGATGGCCCGTGAAGGCGAGTGCCAGCCCGAGCAGCGCCTGGACGATGACCGCCGCCTGCGCGATCCGCAGGGCGTACCAGAAGCCGACGGTGGGCCGGCGCTCGAGCCAGGAGACGCCGCCCCAGACCCCCGCGACGAGATTCGCGGCTATCAGGGTGACCCCGACTACCAGATGGACTTCGGGCACGGCCGCGAGAGCTTAGAGAGGGATCGAGGGCGAAGCCGCCAGAAAGGGTCGGGATTTCGCTTGCTGATGCGGAAAAGCACTATGTAACAGCTTGATACAAAGTGCGAAGCAAGTGGTATAAGACCGAACGAATCGTGCTACAGAGCTACCTCCCCGTTCTCGTCTTCGCCGGCCTAGGGATACTCGTGGGAGGTGCCTTCGCACTGTTGAACTCGGTGACCGGGCCGAAGCGCCCGAATCCGATCAAGGGGCAGCCGTACGAGTGCGGACTCCCCTCCCACATCAGGCGCACCTTCCGCTTCGGGGTCAGCTTCTACATGATCGCGATGCTCTTCATCCTGTTCGACATCGAGGTCGTCTTCCTCTACCCGGTCGGCGTCCTCGTGCACGCCACCAAGAGCGTCTTCGTCCTCGGCGAGATCCTCGTCTTCGTCGTGCTGTTGCTCGTCGCCCTGGTCTTCGTCTGGCGTCGAGGAGCGCTCGATTGGAAGTAGAGAGGGAGAGCCTTCGAGCTCGCCAGCTACGGGCCCGCGACCTGCTGCGGGGGGACCTCGAGGGCCGTGATCTCGAGGAGTACGTCGAGGAACGGCTGCTCACCACCACCCTGGAGAACGTGCTCAACTGGGGACGGGCGAACGCGCTCTTCCCGATGACCTTCGGACTCGCCTGCTGCGCCATCGAGATGATGTCGATGGTCACCTCGCGTTACGACATCGCGCGGTTCGGCGCCGAGGCCTTCCGCGCCTCCCCCCGCCAGGCCGACATGATGATCCTCTCGGGCCGGGTGTCGATCAAGATGGCGCCGGTAGTCCGCCGCGTCTACGACCAGATGCTCGAGCCCAAGTGGGTGATCGCGATGGGCGCCTGCTCCTCCTCGGGCGGGATGTTCTCCAACTACGCGGTCGTCCAGGGCGCGGACAAGTTCATGCCCGTGGACATCCACGTGCCCGGCTGCCCGCCGCGGCCCGAGGCCCTGCTCCACGGTTTCAACAAGCTCCAGCGACTGGTGCGCGGCCAGCCAGACCTCGGCTGGCGGCAGCGCTACAACGCCGTCGGCACCGAGGAATGGGCGCGTTTCGACACCGGCGAGCCGACCCCGGAGGCAATCGAGCGGGCCGCGCTCGCGGTCAGGCGAGGGTCCTCCGCAGATGCGAGGGCGCGCGACAGCGCGACCCGTGAGAAGTCGGAGGAGGAACCCGTTTGATGGCGAAGCGGTCGATCCCTCGGCGGGGAACTCATGCCTGACGCCCCAGGGCTGGAGCTGATCGCCCAGGGGATCGAGGAGGGACGGCCGGGAACGGTCGTCGAGACGGCGTTCGAGCACGGTCTCGCGACCCTGATCGTCCATCCCGACGGCGTCCTGCACGCCCTGCGCTGGCTGCGCGACACAGACGACCAGGGCTATCGCTTTCTCTCCAGCCTGCACGCGGCCGACTACCTGCCGGCAACCCCTCGCTTCGCCGTCCACTACGAGCTGCTCTGCAGGGAGAGGGTGGAGCGCCTGCACGTCAAGGCGCTGCTCGAGGATCCGGCGGCTGGCGATGGGTCGAACGGGGAGACGGCGGTCGAGAAGCTTCCCGAGCTCGACTCCTGCGTCGCCCTCTATCCGACGGCCGAGTTCCAGGAGCGCGAGGCCTACGACTTCTTCGGAATCGTCTTCCGGGGCCACCCCGACCTGCGGCGCATCCTGATGCCGGAGGACTACGTCGGCTGGCCGCAGCGCCGCGACTTCCCGATCGGTGGCGAGCCCGTCCTCTTCACTCACAACGAGATCGAAGCCCCGCGCTGGTTCGAGTGATGGCGGACGAGCTGCTCAGAGACGAGGCGGAGGTCACAGAGCGCGGGGTCGCCCGTGAGGCGGAGGATCCGTCAGCGCCGCTGGTGGACGCGGCCGAGGTCGCCGGCCAGGACCTCGAGGGCCCGGGCCTCGAGCCCGAGCAGGAGGTCCTGACGATCAACATGGGCCCGCACCACCCCGCCACCCACGGCGTCCTGCGTCTGATCGTGACCCTGCAGGGCGAGCGCATCCTCGAGGTCAAGCCGGTGATGGGCTACCTGCACACCGGCATCGAGAAGAACTGCGAGGACAAGAGCTACTGGAAGGTCATCCCGTTCGTCGAGCGGATGGACTACCTCTCCTACTTCTTCCAGATGGAGGCCTTCTGCGGCTGCGTCGAGCGCCTCCTCGAGATCGAGATCCCGCGCCGCGCGGAGTACCTGCGGGTCCTCCACATGGAGCTCAACCGGATCCACTCGCACCTGGTCTGGCTCGGCACCTCGGCGCTGGACCTGGGCGCGATCTCGATGTTCTGGTACTGCTTCCGCGAGCGCGACACGATCCTCGACCTGTTCGAGATGTCGTCGGGTCAGCGGATGCACACGCGCTACTTCCAGGTCGGTGGCGTCTTCGAGGACATCCCGGTCGGCTTCGAGCAGAAGGTCCGCGAGTTCTGCGCCGTGATGCCGAGCCGCATCGACCAGTACGAGGCGCTGCTCGACCGCAACGAGATCTTCCTGCACCGCACCCGCGACGTCGGCATCGTGCCGCGCGAGCGGCTGCTGGAGCTGGGCGTCACAGGCCCGCTGCTCCGGGCCGCCGGTGAGCCCTGGGACCTGCGCAAGAGCTCTGGGTACCTCTGCTACGGCGACTTGGACTTCAAGATCCCGGTGGGGACCGTCGGCGACGGGTACGACCGCTATCGCGTCCGGCTCCAGGAGATGCGGGAGTCCGTGCGGATCGTCGAGCAGGTGCTCGACGGCCTGCCCGAGGGGCCGTGGATCTCCGACGAGCGCAAGTACGTGCTGCCCCCGAGGGACGAGCTCTCGACCTCGATGGAGGCGCTGATCCACCACTTCAAGCTGGTCACCGAGGGCTATCGGGTCCCGCCGGGCGAGCTCTACTACTCGATCGAGTCGCCGCGGGGCGAGCTCGGCTGCTTCGTCCTCGCCGACGGTTCCTCGAAGCCGGCCCGCGTCCATTTCCGCGATCCGTCCTTCGTCAATCTGCAGGCCTTCCGCGACATGTCGGTCGGGGGCCTGATCGCCGACCTGATCCAGAACCTGGCGATGCTCGACCCGATCATCGGGGGAGTCGACCGGTGAGCCCGCTGATCCCGAAGCGCGACCGGCCCTGGACCGCCGATCCCGGGCACATCCACGACGTGCCCGCCCCGCCGCCGATGCCCGACGAGCAGGAGCAGGTCGGGGTCGACATCCCGGCGGAGGAGATCGAGGTCCTGGGGGCGACCTCGGAGGAGCGCCAGCCGCACGGCGAGCCGGCTTCGGTCCCCGAGCCGTCCGAGGTCGAGGTCCCGCGGGAACTGGCCGAGGAGATCCGCCGGGCGATGACGCGCTACCCGCGGCGGCGCTCGGCGGCGATCCCCGCGCTCTGGGCCGTCCAGCGCCGCTATGGCTGGTGCACGCCGGAGGGGATTCGCCAGGCCGCCGCGGTGATGGAGGTGACCCCGGGGTACCTGCAGGCGGTCGCGAGCTTCTACGACCTCTTCCGCCTGGAGCCGGAGGGCGAGCATCAGGTCCTGGTCTGCACCAACATCAGCTGCTGGCTGCGAGGCGCCGACAAGCTGCTGGAGTCCTTCAAGGAGGCGGTCAAGCAGGGCAAGCCCTCGGCGACCCCCGGCACGCCCGGAAGCGAAGCCGAGGACGTGACGGTTGATG
>DATGDO010000239.1:0-6224 GCA_035310805.1 Solirubrobacterales bacterium | reverse complement strand
ACCAGCTGCTCGGCGGCGGCACCGACGCGTTCGAGCAGCGCCTCCGGCAGCTGCGCGGGACGCCGGTCATCGTCAACAAGTGGGCCTCCTGGTGCGGGCCCTGCCGATACGAGTTTCCCTGGTTCCAGTCCCTCGCCGACAAGCGCGGATCCCAGATCGCCTTCCTCGGGGTCAACGCCAATGACTCCGAGGGCGCCGCCAAGCAGTTCCTCAGCGAGCTGCCCCTGCCCTATCCCTCCTACACCGACCGCGACCTGAAGATCGCCCAGGATCTGGGCGGACCGCCGCAGGCCTTCCCGACCACTGCCTTCTATGACCGTTCGGGGAAGCTCGTCTTCAGCCACCCCGGCGTCTACGCGAACGAGCAGGACCTGATCGCGGACGTCGACCGATATTCAGGCGGATAATGGGTCCATGACCGAGCTCGCCGTCGCTCTGCTGGTGCTGGCGCTTCTCCTCTTCGTCGCCGAGGCGCACGCGCCGGGGATGGTCCTCGGGCTGCTGGGAGTCGGCGCCCTGGTCACCGCGGGCTTCGTCTGGCGGGACGCGGGCCACGATCTGCCCGTCGCCGCGATCGTGATCGCCGGCGCGATCCTGGCGGCATTCGTCGTCTTCGCCAGCCGCAAGGCCCTCGCCGCGCACCGCGAGCAGCCCGTGAGGACGGGCTGGGAGCAGCTGGTGGGCGAGGTGGGCGAGGTCCGCGAGCCGCTGGACCCCGACGGCCAGGTGTTCATCGAAGGGGCCCTCTGGCGTGCCCGCGTCGCCGACACCGGGAGCCGGGTGGAGCTAGGCAATAGAGTGCGGATCAAGTCGGTGGACGGCCTGACACTGCAGGTCGAGCCCGTCGACGACGCGAACCCGGCAAGCGTCGAGAAAGGGGCCTGACTGACATGACGATAGCGATCGGCGTCATCGTTGTCATCGCATTCTTCGTGCTGATCTTCGTGGGCTCGTCGATCCGGGTCCTGCGGGAGTACGAGCGCGGGGTGATCTTCCGGCTCGGGCGGCTGATCGCCCAGAAGGGGCCCGGCCTGATCCTGCTGATCCCGGTGATCGACCGCATGGTCAGGGTGGATCTGCGGACGGTGACCCTCAATATCCCGCCGCAGGAGGTGATCACCCGGGACAACGTCCCGGCGAGGGTCAACGCCGTCGCTTACTTCCGCGTGATCGACGCGAACCACGCGATCGTCGAGGTCGAGAACTTCCTGCTGGCCACCTCCCAGATCGCGCAGACGACGCTGCGCTCCGTGCTCGGCAAGGCCGACCTCGACCAGCTGCTCGCCGAGCGCGAGCGGCTCAACGAGGACCTGCAGAAGATCATCGACGAGCAGACCGAGCCCTGGGGGATCAAGGTGACCACAGTCGAGATCAAGGACGTCGAGATTCCCGAGCAGATGCAGAGGGCGATCGCGCGGCAGGCGGAGGCCGAGCGAGAGCGGCGGGCGAAGATCATCAACTCCGAGGGTGAGTACCAGGCGGCGGAGAAGCTCGCCCAGGCTGCCGACATCATCTCCAGGAACCCGGCGACCCTGCAGCTGCGCTATCTGCAGACGCTGCTCGAGATGGGCGTCAACCAGAACACCACGATCGTCTTCCCGCTGCCGATCGAGCTGATCGACGCCTTCGCGGAGTTTCGCAACCGCGCGGCGAGCCGTTGAGCCGCCCGGCTTGAGCGCCGACTGCCGCCTGACCGTCACGGTGCGCAGGCCCCGCGACGCCGCGGAGATCCAGGCGGCCATGGATCTCAGGGTCTTCTGCGAGGAGCAGGCCGTCTCCCGGAAGGAGGAGCTCGACGGCTCGATGGGGAGTCCACCCACATCGTCGCCCTGGACGAGAGCGGCGGCTATCTCGCCGAGGGCGGCACGTTCCTGTCCGCGTGCTCCGAGCACGTCCGGATGAGGAAGGCGCTCTAGTTGGCCGACGAGAAGACGACGCCCGAGATCCGTCTCGACCAGCTCACCGGCCTGCGGACGATCCTCGCGCCGGCGCGGGCCGACCGGCCATTCGACTTCGGCGGCGTCCCCAGCGAGCCCGACGCGCAGGCCGCCGAGAATTGCCCGTTCTGTGAGGGCCACGAAGACCGCACTCCTCCGGAGACCTGGGCCGATCGGCCCGGCAGCGGCGGCCCGGACACCCCCGGCTGGCGCGTGCGCGCCGTCCCCAACCTCTATCCGGCGCTGGCGCAGAGCGATGAGTCCGATCCGGGGACGACGGCTGCGGTGACCAGCGAGGGCCTGGCTGCGGCCGGCGACCCGCTGCGCGCCGCCTCGCGCGGTCGCGAGCCCGACCTCTTCCGCGCATATCTCGCCGATGGCTTCCACGAGGTCGTCATCAGCTCGCCCCGCCATCGCACCTCGCTCGGGCAGCTCGACGATGCCGAGCTGGCCTCGGTGGTGGCGGGATGGCGGGCACGAATGAGCGAGCACGGCGAACGGGCCGCCTACGTGCAGCTGATCGTGAACGAGGGCCAGGAGGCCGGGGCCTCGCTCGAGCACAGCCACGCCCAGCTCTACGGGCTCGGCTTCGTCCCGGCCGCCGTGGCGCGGGAGCGCGAGCGCTTCGCCTCCTACAACCACCACACGATGGGCGGGGACCTGCTCGCGGAGATCGCCTCGGAGGAGGTCCGGCGACGCAAGCGGCTGGTCGCGATCGATGACGACGCATTGCTGATCTGCCCCTGGGCATCGCGGTCGCCGTTCGAGCTGCGGATCATCCCGCGCAACCCCGCGCCGAGCTTCGGGCTGGACGGCGAGGTCGGCGTCGGGATGCTGCGCACCGCGCTGCGGGCGCTCGAGGCGCGGTTCGCGTCACTGCCACAGTTCAACGCCTGGACGCTGACCGCTCCGCGAGGGGCCGAGCAGTTCCACTGGCACCTCGACATCGCGCCCCGGATCGGGATCCGGGCGGGCTTCGAGATGGCCACCGGCGTCGAGCTCAACGTCTATCCGCCCGAGCGAGCCGCCTCCGAGCTGCGGGAGGCGCTCGGGTAGGGTCTTCAGCCCGTGCCGCCGGTCCCACGCCCCCTTCCCCGCTTCATCGCCGACGCGAGCGCCGAGGGCCTGCCCTACGGCCGCTGGGAACAGCGGCTGCGCGACGAGTTCGCCAAGGCCTGCGAGCCCCACGTCTCCGAGGCGGGGGGCCCGCCCGGCGAGGTCACCTGGTTCCCGGAGCGCGCCTGGGGAGGGCGCGTCTACGTGCCCGCGGTCGCGCCGGTGGCGGGCGCCCAGCCGCGCGAGTACTTCGGCCTCGTCTCCTTCGTCCGGCCGGACGAGGGCGAGGCAGGCTCCTTCCAGGCGACCGCCGACTTCACCGACGTCACGGCGGACCAGAATCCGGACTGGATGATCGACCTGAACGAGGAGGTGATCGGCTCCTGGCGGGGAGAGGGCGATCGCCGGGGCGACGTCACGCTGGTCTGGGGGACGCCGCTGGTGCGCGGCGCGAAGGCCGCCACGGCCGAGCTCGAGGCGGAGGTCGTCGACCAGGCGCCGATCACCGACGAGCGCTTCACCCTGGTCGCGGTGGATGCCGTGAAGGGCTTTCCGGACGACTTCTACCTCGAGGTGAAGGTCTGGAGCGCACAGGGCCAGCAGCTCGCGGCCGAGAGCCTCTACGACGAGCCGGAATAGTCCCGTCCCGGCCGAGTGGCGTTGCGGGACACTAACCTCAGGCTCGGCCCCGATAGCTCAGCTGGATAGAGCGACTCCCTCCTAAGGAGTAGGCCCCAGGTTCGAATCCTGGTCGGGGCGTTCGTCATTTGCAGCGGGTTTGCTGGTGTTGCTTGGGACCTACTCCCTGTTGCGGACGAGAGCTGCGCAGCGTCTGAGTACGAAATGGGTACACGGCGCGGCTGCGCGTGCCCGCTCGTCCGGACGGGATCGTCTGGTGGGCGGCTAGTCTCCGGCTCGATGGCGCGAACGTGGCTCCAGATCCGGGTCGACCTCGAGGGTGGGGGCGGCATCGAATGCGAGCCTCCGCCCGGCCGCATCTTCATCGTCGGACCGGGCCACTCGTTTGCGCAGCTGGCCGAGGCTATCGACGCGTCCTTCGGGCGCTGGGACCTGAGCCACTTGCATGTCTTCGAGCTCCCGGACAAGCGACAGGTCGGTTTCGCGGACGTCGACGATCCGGGCGTGCTCAGCCACGACGAGCTCAAGGTCGCGACGGAGCTCAAGCCGGGCGAAGCGTTCACGTACGTGTTCGATCTTGGGGATGACTGGCGGCACCGCTGCCGGGTACTCGCCGACAAGCTGGACCCGACGGACGAGTACGGCCCCGGGCCCCTCCCGAACCGCCCCGTCCCGATCTGGGGCTGGGGCTGGATCCCCGATCAGTACGGGCGCGAATCCGCAGAGGAGCTCGATCTCGAGGGGTAGCCGGTGAACGGAGGGGGCCAGTCGAATCGCAGCTCCGACCTGATCGTCATTTCGCCCCTGAATGACTGGAACTGCTCGGAATGCGGCAGCGGTGGCGACCTGTTGAGGATGGCCGATCAGGGACCTCTCTGTCTGTCCTGCGCCGACCTGGACCACCTCGTCTTCCTGCCGTCCGGTGACGCGTCTCTGACCCGCCGCGCGAGAAGGGCAAGCTCGCTCTCGGCCGTGGTCGTTCGCTTCAGCAGGGCGCGGAGACGATACGAGCGCCAAGGGGTCCTGGTCGAGGAGGGCGGACTGGAACGAGCCGAGGCAGAGTGCCTGGCTGATGCCGATATCCGGGCGCGGCGCCGCGAACGCGAACGCGTCCGGCGCGGGCAAGAGGACCTCCGCTTCCAGGCTGAGCTGGCACGGGCAATCCTGAGGATCTATCCGGCATGTCCGAGCGAACGCGCTGCGCGGATCGCGCGCCATGCTGGGGCCAGGTCAAGCGGCCGGGTGGCAAGGACCGCGGCCGGTCGTGCCCTCGACCCGGGCGCGATCGAGCTGGCCGTCGCTGCTGCAGTGCGGCACGAAGACACCGACTACGACGAGCTCCTCATGTCCGGAATGGAGCGAAGCGAGGCCCGCCAGCGAGTGAGCGTCGCGATCGACGGGGTCCTGGAGCGCTGGAGATCCGCCTGATCCCTCGTCGCGGGCTCAGGCGGACGCAACGACCGGATCGAGCTGCTCAGACGACAGCTCGGCCTGCGGCCAGGTCAGCTTCAGCGCGCCCTCGCGCTCCAGCGTCCAACGCACGTTCATCAGCTCGAGCCCGATGACCGAGCCGTCCTCGTCGTACTCGACGGTGTGGCCCTCGGGAGTCTCCAGCGCGCGTGCCGGCTCGCGCGGCGGCCCGACGTGTAGGTAGAGCGTGTCGCCACGCTCGTCGTAGTCGTGGTGATCGAACTCGATTCCAGCGATCATCAGGGTCATTGGACCGACTTATCCGCGTGGATCATTGTGTTGGACGGCTGCCGTGACGACCCAGGCGGGATCGTCGTTGAAGTCTACGACCACCCTGAGCCAGCGCTGCAGATCGAGGTGCTGCCGGCTAGAACCGCTCCCGTCCTGGATAGGGATCGTCAGCTCGGTAGTCGGGGCTTGCCACGGTCTCCATGATCGAGTCGATGTGGTCGAGCAGCCACGGACGGCGCTTGGCGAGATGGAGGTGAGAGCCGGCGTCGAAGACAACAGCGCGACCATCTGGGTCGGTGGTGCGCAGCGAGCGCTCCACGCCGAACTGCTCTAGGTGCGAGAGGGGCGCGATATATGAGCAGGAACTTCCGAGAGATCGAGACCGAGGTGCTGGCTGATCCAGAGCGCCGAGAGAACGTCGAGCGCCAACGGAAGCTCCTGCTCGATCAGACTCGGCCCGAGGTCCGCGTCATTCACCAACCCGATGACGACACTTCGACGGCCACTTCCCCCGAGTTGCCCGGCTGGACGGCTGTTGCCGACACGTTCGAGGGTGCCCGCCGTCTCGCCGAGGAGGGAGTGCGGTTCGCCCTCGACCGTGAAGACGTCGAGGTCAAGCACTTCGTTCCGGCACCGGCCGCATAAGCGGGCAGTCGCTGGGGCCGCTGATCCATTCGATAGCGGCCGAATATAGGTACGAAATGGGTACATCAGGTCGGACCGCTGCTCGGGATCGGCATCGGGTTCGCCTTCGCCGCAATGGCCAACCTGATCGTCGAGGCGGTGGATCAGACCGAGGTCGGGGTCGCAACCGGTATCAACACGATCATGCGCAGCATCGGCGGGTCGCTCGGAGCGCAGATCGCGGCCGCGATCATCGCCGGGCACGTC
>DATGDO010000238.1:0-4780 GCA_035310805.1 Solirubrobacterales bacterium | reverse complement strand
GTCGGAACCGACAACCAGGGCCTCACCGGCCTCGAGCACTCCGAGAACGGAGTCCTCGGCGGCGCCAACGGAGAGGAGGACGTCGTCCACGACGCCCTCGGTCGGCCGTTGCGCATGGAGACCGTCACCCCGGCCAGCGTGGGCGAGGACGTCCAGACCACGATCGACGCGGCCATCCAGGACAAGACCGAGCAGGCGCTCTCCGAGGCGGCGCAGCACTACCAGGCGAAGGGCGCCACCGCAATCGCCATGAACCCCAACACGGGCGAGGTGCTGGCGATGGCGAACTGGCCCGGCTTCGATCCCGAGAACCTCCAGAACGCGAATTCGGACGAGCTCGAGAACCGCGCCACCGGGTTCACCTACGAGCCGGGCTCCACCTTCAAGGCCTTCACGGTCGCCTCCGCCCTCGAGGATAAGGTCGTCACGCCGCACTCGAGCTTCTACCTGCCCTCCGAGATCCACGTCTACGACCGAACGATCGGCGAGGCCGAGCCGCGCCCTCCCGAGACGCTGACGACGGCCGAGATCCTGGCCCAGTCCTCCAACGTCGGCGCGGTGACGATCGGCCTGAAGGAGGGTGCGGACCGCTTCTCACAATGGATCAACCGCTTCGGCTTCGGCCGTCCGACCGGAGTCGGCTACCCGGGCGAGGAGCGGGGGATCGTCCCCGTGCGCGACCAGTACTCGGGATCGACGATGGGCAACCTGCCGATCGGGCAGGGCCTCTCGGTGACGCCGATGCAGATGGCGGCCGCGTACTCGGCGATCGCCAACGGCGGCATCCTGCGCCGCCCGACCCTGATCAAGAGCGTCGGGGGCCAGCCCGTCGACGAGAACACCGACCCGCATCGGGTGATCACCGAGAGGACCGCGGCGCAGCTGCGGCGGATGCTGGAGGGCGTGCTGGAGCCGGGCGGCACGGCCTCCTCGGTCAGCGTCCCCGGCTACGTCCTGGCGGGCAAGACCGGCACGGCGCAGAAGGTCGAGAACGGCACCTACTCCAACACCGACTACGTCGCCTCCTTCGTCGGCTTCGCGCCCGCCCAGCACCCTCAGCTGCTGGTCGCCGTGGTCGTCGACCAGCCTCTCTACGTCCACTTCGGCGGGGCGGTCGCCGCGCCGGTGTTCGGCCAGATCGCCTCCTTCGCGCTGCCCTACCTGGGCATCTCGCCGCACTGAGCCGCGCAAGCATCGCCGGGTCGGGGGTCACTCCTAGAATCGCGTCGGGATGGAGCTGGGCGAGCTGCTGAGAGCCTCGGGCGTGGCCGCGGAGCTGCGCGGCGACGCGTCCGTGGAGATCGGCGACCTGGCCTACGACAGCGGCCGGGTCGGACCCGGGACCCTCTTCTTCTGCTTCGCCGGCGAGAGGACGGACGGGCACGACTTCGCCGCCGGCGCGGTCGAGGCCGGGGCCGCGGCGCTGATCGTGGAGCGCCCGCTCGACCTCGATGTGCCCCAGGCCCAGGTCGAGGACGCCAGGGCCGCGATGGCGCCGATCGCGGCCATCTTCAACGGTGATCCGACCTCCGAGCTCACGGTCGTCGGGATCACGGGGACAAACGGCAAGACGACCACGGCCTTCCTCGTCCGGCACCTGCTGGAGGCCGCGGGGCGCCGGTGCGGCCTGCTCGGGACGGTGAGGCAGGTCGTCGGCGGCCGCATCGAGGAGGTCGAGCGGACGACCCCGGAGGCGATCGACCTGCAGCGGACCTTCGAGCGCATGCTGGAGGCCGGCGACGACGCCTGCGCGATGGAGGTCTCCTCGCACGCCCTTGTCCTCCACCGCGCGGACGCGATCCACCTCGCGGTCAAGGTCTTCACCAACCTGAGCCAGGACCACCTCGACTTCCACGCCGACATGGAGGACTACTTCGCGGCCAAGCGGCTGCTCTTCTCGGGGGAAGGAGGCGCCCCGCTGATCGAGCTCGAGGGCGGCATCTCGGTGATCAACCTCGACGACGGCTACGGGCAGCGCCTGGCGGCGGAGCTCTCCTGCGGCTCGGGCGGGGAGTGCATCACCTACTCCGCCGCCGGTGGCGCGGCTGACCTGAGCGCGCGAGGCGTCACCTTCGACGCGAGCGGCTCGAGGTTCATCTGCCTCAGCCCGGACGGCCAGCTCGACGTGCAGACCCCGCTGCCGGGCGACTTCAACGTCGCCAACGCGCTCGCCGCCCTCTCGGTCGCGCACGCCCTGGGCCTGGATCTAGGCGACTCGGCGGCGGCCCTCGCCTCGGCCGATCAGGTCCCGGGACGCTTCGAGTCGATCGACGAGGGCCAGCCCTTCGCGGTGATCGTCGACTATGCCCACACACCCGATTCCCTCGAGAACGTGCTCGAGGCCGCACGGCGTCTGACCGGCCGCCGCCTGATCTCGGTCTTCGGCTGCGGCGGTGACCGTGACAGGGACAAACGACCGCAGATGGGCCGGGCGGGAGCAGAGCTCTCCGACGTCGCCGTGGTGACCTCGGACAACCCGCGCTCCGAGGACCCGGCAGCGATCATCGAGCAGATCCGTGCCGGGATCCCGGAGAACCGACACGCCGAGGTCGTCGTGGAGCGGGACCGCCGCGCGGCGATCGCCCTCGCTGTCGCCCAGGCCGGCGATGGCGACACGGTGGTGATCGCCGGAAAGGGTCACGAGCAGGGACAGGAATTCGAGAACGGGCGGAAGATTCCGTTCGACGACCGAGACGTGGCCCGGGAGGAGCTGCGCCGACTGAGGCGGACGATCGCGAGTTCGCGGGCACCCCGATGACGGTCGTCCTCGGTCACCCGCGGATCGGGATCGCCCGCCTCGCCGCGGGCGCCGCGCCTTGATCGCCCTCCAGGGTGACCGTCTCGCTTCGGCGGCCGGGGCGGAGGTGCTGGCGGGCGGCGGCCCCGGCGTGCCGCGTCGCGCGGTGATCGATTCGCGCGACGCCCGCGGAGGCGACCTGTTCGTGGGCCTGCGCGGTGAACGCTTCGACGGGGGCGAGTTCGCGGCCGCCGCCCTGCGCCAAGGCGTCTGGGGCGTCCTCGTCGGCACGCAGTGGGCACGCGAGCTGGCCGCTCAGCGCCGGGTCGGCGCGACGGAAGGGTCGAGCTGGATCCTCGGCGCGGCCGATCCGCTCGCCTCACTGCAGTCTCTGGCCCGGGCCTGGCGGGAGGGGCTGGGCTGCAGGGTGGTCGGCATCACGGGATCGACGGGCAAGACATCGGTCAAGGACGTCTGTCGCGCCCTGCTGCCGGCCGAGGTCCACGCGAGCCCGGAGAACTTCAACACGGAGATCGGCCTGCCCCTGGCCGTGCTGGCCGCCCCTGAGGGCACCGATGTGCTCGTGCTCGAGATGGGGATGCGCGGTCCGGGCCAGATCGCCGAGCTCTGCGCGATCGCCGAGCCGGACGTCGCCGTGATCACCAACGTCGGCCCGGTCCACGTCGAGCTGCTCGGCTCGGTCGAGGCGATCGCGGCGGCGAAGGCAGAGATCATCGACGGACTGCGCGCCGGCGGCACCGGCGTCGTCCCCGCAAGAGCCGGTCCGCTCGAGCGTCATCTCGAACGTGCTCCGCGGGTGCTTCGGTTCGGACTGGGCGGCGACGTCGAGGCGGTCGAGGTGATGGCGGAAGCGGGGGAGACGGACGCGCTGATCCGCACGCCCGCCGGCGATCACCCGTTCAAGCTTCCCTTCGTCGAGGCCCACAACCTCGACAACGCTCTGGCGGCGATCGCCGTCGGCCTCGCGCTCGGCTTCTCCCTCGATTCGATGGCGGGTCGAGCACCCGGGATAGTCTTCTCGCGCCTTCGTGGGGAGCTGGTCGAGCTCCCGGAGAACGCCATTCTGATCAACGATTGCTACAACGCCAACCCGATCTCCATGCGGGCGGCGCTGGATCACCTCGCCTCGCTGAGGGCGCCGGGCCGGCGGCTCGCGGTCCTCGGTGAGATGCGCGAGCTCGGGCCGGATGCGGCCGCCTACCATCGCGAGATCGGTGAGCACGCCCGCAAGCAGGGAGTGGAGCTGCTGATCGGCGTGGGGGAGCTTGCCGGCGAGTACCGGCCGGACGCGCAAGTCGCGGACGCGGATGCCGCGGCGGACGCTCTCGCCGCCGCGCTCGGGCCCGGGGACGCCATTCTCGTCAAGGGCTCCCGGGCGGTCGGCCTGGAGCGGATCGCCGAGAAGCTGGCGGAGGGCTAGGTGCTCGGCGAGATTCTGATCGCGGGGATGGCCACCATGCTGCTCTGCATCTTTCTGGGCCCGAAGTTCATCGAGTACCTCCGCAGGCGGGAGTTCGGGCAGAACATCCGCGAGGAGGGGCCCGAGGAGCACCACGAGAAGGCCGGTACGCCGACGATGGGCGGCCTGCTGATCTTTACGTCGATGGCGATCCCTTACCTGGTGCTCTCCGACCGCGACACGCAGAGCCTCGCGGTGTTCGGCGTCGCGCTCGGCTGCGCCCTGATCGGCTTCGTCGACGACTACCTGAAAATCTCCAGGCGACGCTCGTTGGGACTCTCGGCCCGCTACAAGCTCTTCCTCCAGGCCGGCCTCGCCCTCGGGCTCTGGTACGTCGCCCGCCACTCGGTGGGCCTCGAGTCGAGCCTCGAGCTGCGCATCTCCCACGCTTCGCTCGACATCCCCGACCCGGTCTATCCGATCGTGATCTTCCTGGTGATCGCAGGCTCGAGCAACGCGGTGAACCTGACCGACGGCCTCGACGGCCTGGCCGCCGGGTGCTGTGCGATCGTGCTCCTCGCCTACACGGCTATCACCTTCATCACCAGCGGCGAGCACAGCCT
>DATGDO010000237.1:0-7468 GCA_035310805.1 Solirubrobacterales bacterium | reverse complement strand
CGCCATCACCCTGCTGGTCCTGGAGCTGAATGTGCCGACCGGCGACGATCTCTGGCATCAGCTCAAGGACGAGTGGCCCTCATTCGCGGCGTTCTTCGTCAGCTTCTGGGTGATCGGGATCATCTGGGTCAACCACCACGGGGTGCTCGACCATCTGGCGAGGGCTGACCGCGGCGTCCTCTACCTGAACCTGCTGCTCCTCTTCACCGTCGTCTTCATCCCGTTTCCGACCGCGCTGCTCGCCGAGCACCTCAAGTCCGGCAAGGACGAGCACGTCGCGGCCTTCGTCTACAGCGGCGCCTTCCTGGCGATGTCCCTGGCGTATGGCTTCCTCTGGAGCTACATCACCAACCGCAAACAGCTGCTCGGGGTCGAGCTCAGCGACGATGAGATCCGGCATGTCTCGAGGCGGTTCCAGATCGGCACGCCGTTCTACGCCGTCCAGCTGGCCATGGCGTTCATCAGCCCCGCGGTCGTGCTCGTGATCAACGCGGCGCTCGCCGTCTACTACATGGTCGCCGGCATGAGGAGCCCCGTTGCGGATGCGGATCGGCGCGCCGGGTGACCGAGCGGGCGACCTTCTACTACGACTTCAGCTCGCCCTACTCCTACCTGGCGGCCGAGCGGATCAGCGGCCTCTTCGCCCAGGCGGGCTTGGAGCAGCCCGAGTGGCAGCCGATCTCCTTCGCGCACCTGCTCAAGGCGAGCGGCAGGGTGCCCTGGTCGCTGCGGCCCGAGAAGGCGAACACCGCCGACCTGGAGGAGATCCAGCGGCGGGCGGCCGAGCGCGGCCTTCCGGAGGTGCGCTATCCGCAGGGCTGGCCGCGCGACAACTACAGCCTCAACCCGGTCCGGGCTGCGATCTACGCGAAGGAATCCGGGCGGGTGGTCTCCTTCTCCCTCGCCTGCTTCCGCCAGGTGTTCGCAGCGGGCCGCGACATGAGCGTGATGGACAACGTGCTGGTCGCCGCGGCCGCCTGCGAGCTCCATCCGAACGCGGTCCTGAAGGGAATCGAGTCCAAGTCGGTCAAGGAGAAGCTCCGTACAGCAACGGACGAGGCGGTCGCCCTCGGCGTCGAGGGGATTCCCACGGTTGCGGTCGGACAGCGGCTCTTCTGGGGCGACGACCGCCTGGAGGATGCCGTCGAGGCCGCAGCACGCTGAAGTTCGACCAGCCTGAGCGGCGGGAGTAGGCTGGGTTCGTGGCCCAGAGCAAGACCAAAACCGCACGGGGCGTGAGCGAATCGCCCGACGGCACGGGGAAGGCGGCGGCCAAGCCGAAGCTGCCGGACGAGGCGACCTCTCGCGAGTTGCTCGGCCTGATGGTCCTGATCCGGCGCTTCGAGGAGGAAGCCGGGCGCCAGTACCAGCGCGCCAAGGCCGGAGGCTTCCTCCATCTCGCGATCGGGGAGGAGGCGACGATCGTCGGCACCACCTCGGTGATGCGGGACGACGACTACCTGATCGGCACCTACCGCACCCACGGCCACGCGATCGCGCGCGGCACCCACCCCGGACGGGTGATGGCGGAGCTCTTCGGCCGAGTCGACGGCACCTCCGGCGGCCGCGGCGGGTCGATGCACATCTTCGACCTCGAGCACCGCTTCATGGGCGGTTACGGGATCGTCGGCGGCAACCTGCCGCTGGCGGCCGGGCTGGCCCTCTCCTCCGACTATCTGGGAACGGACGAGGTGACGGTCTGCATGTTCGGCGACGGCGCCTCCAACAGCGGGAACTTCGGGGAGACGATGAACCTCGCCGCGCTCTGGAGCCTGCCCGTCGTCTTCCTGGTCGAGAACAACCTCTACGGAATGGGAACCGCGGTCGAGCGCCATTCCGCCGTCACCGACCTCTCCCAGAAGGCGGATGGCCTCGGCGTCCCGGGGGTCAGGGTCGACGGCATGGACGTGATCGCGGTGCGCGAGACGGTCACCGAGCACATTCGCATCGCCCGCGAGGAGCGCAGGCCGACCCTGATCGAGGCCTTCACCTATCGCTACCGCGGCCACTCCGCGGCGGATCCCGAGGTCTACCGCGAGAAGAAGGAGGTCGAGGAGTGGCAGCGCAAGGACCCGATCGAGTCCTTCGCCGCGCAGCTGATCAAGGAGAAGATCCTCTCCGAGGAGGACGTGCAGGAGATCAGGGACGAGGCCGAGGAGACGGTCACCGCGGCCGTCGAGTTCGCGGACAACTCCCCGGAGCCGCCGCTCGACTCGCTCTACGACCACCTCTATGTGCTCGGCGACCAGGTTCCGGGCTGGTACGGGGTCGACGAGCGTTCGCCCGACTCCCACCCGGCCGAGGAGGAGCGCAGGGCAGGGGAGAGGGCTCGCAGGCTCGCCGAGCACGGCGCCGCATACGCCGCTCCGGAGGCGCAGGCGCTGCGCGAGGCCGAGGGGGACCAACCGGACACCGCGCCCGAGGACGTGCACTGATGGCGACCCTTCGCTTGAGGGAGGCACTGCGCGACGCGATGGCCGAGGAGATGCGCCGCGACGAGAACGTCTTCGTGATGGGCGAGGACGTCGGGGTCTTCCAGGGCTCGTTCAAGGTGACCGAGGGGCTGCTGGACGAGTTCGGCGAGAAGCGCGTGCGCGACACTCCGATCTCGGAGAACACGATCGTGGGCATGGGCGTGGGGGCCGCGATGGGCGGCCTCCGGCCGATCGTCGAGATCATGACCGTCAACTTCGCGCTCCTGGCGATGGATCAGATCGTCAACCACGCCGCGGCGATCCCGTACATGTTCGGTGGCCAGGTCAGCGTGCCGCTGGTGGTGCGGATGCCGGGAGGTGGAGGACACCAGCTCGGCCCGACCCACTCGCACAGCTTCGAGGCGATGTTCCTGCAGATCCCCGGGCTGCTCGTCGCCTGCCCCTCCACGCCCGCCGATGCGAAGGGCCTGCTCAAGGCCGCGATCCGCGACGACAACCCGGTGATCTTCATCGAGCACGAGACTCTCTACGGCCTACGCGGCGAGGTGCCGGAGGGCGACGACGAGGTGGTCGACTTCGGCGAGGCCGCGATCCGGCGCGAGGGCTCGGATGTGACGATCGTCGGCATCCTGCGGATGGCCGAGACCGCCCAGCAGGCGGCGCAGACCCTGGCCAACGAGCATGGCGTGGAGGCCGAGGTGATCGATCCGCGCACGCTGCGGCCGCTCGACCTGGACACGATCCTCGAGTCGGTGCGGAAGACCAATCGGACGGTGATCGTCGAGGAGGGCTGGCCGCACGGCGGAGTGGGGACGAACCTCGCGGCGCTGATCCAGGGCCAGGCCTTCGATCACCTCGATGCGCCGATCGAGCGGGTCACCGGTGCGGACGTGCCGATGCCGTACTCCAAGCGCATGGAGCAGGCAGCGATCCCGCACGCCGAGCACGTCGTCAGCGCGGCGCTGCAGACGCTCGAGGGCAGTTTGCAGTGACCATGCCGGCCCCGAAAATGCGAGGGGGGGCGCCAGCGCCGCCCGTCTCACCCGGGGGTAGTCCGCATGGTTGATCTGGTCATGCCGCGGCTCTCGGACTCGATGGAGGAGGGCACCGTGCTGCGGTGGCTGAAGTCGGTGGGCGACGAGGTGGCCCTCGGCGAGGAGCTCGTCGAGATCGAGACCGACAAGGCGAACATGGTCTACGAGGCCGACGCGGCCGGGACCCTGATCGAGATCCTCGCGCAGGAGGGCGAAACGCTGCCGGTCGGGGAGCCGATCGCGCGGGTGGGAGATGCTTCTGAGGTGGTCGAGGGGGACGGCGGAGGGGGCGCGTCCCGGCAACACGCACCATCCACAGAAGAGCAGGGCGCCAATGGCTCGGATGGTGCAACGTTGCCTGGCCCCGCCCCCTCCGCCGCCCCAGCCGCCCAGGCCGCTCCCTCGCCCCCCGCCGCGCCATCACCGACCCCCACCGGGGGCGGAGCGCATTCTCCAACCGCGGTTGGTGGAGACGGGCGCGTCAAGGCCTCTCCGCTCGCCAAGCGGATTGCGCGCGATCGCGGGCTCGATCTGCACGGGCTGACCGGTTCCGGCCCGAGCGGCCGCATCGTCAAGGCGGACGTCGAGAAGGCACTCGCCGCCGGAGTCGCCGCCCCGGCCGCCGCTCCCGCCCCGGCCGCCCCTGCCGCCCCGCCCGGACCCACTCCGGGAGTGAGCGAGAGACCGGAGACCGCCAAGGGACGAGTCGAGCTGGTCGAGCTCACCAAGCTCCAGCAGACCGTCGCCCGGCGGATGGCCGAGTCCAAGGCGACCGCGCCGCACTTCTACCTGCAGGCCGAGTTCGACTTGACGGCGGCGGTCGAGGGGCGCAACCGCCTGAAGGCGATGGCGAAGGAGGGGGAGACGGTCCCGACCTTCAACGACATGATCGTCAAGGCGTGCGCGCTGGCGCTCCGGGAGCACCCGCGGGCCAACGGCGCCTACCGCGACGGCCGCATCGAGCTCTACTCGCGGGTCAACGTCGGCGTCGCCGTGGCGGCTCAGGACGCCCTCGTCGTGCCGACGGTCTTCGACGCGGACCGCAAGGGACTGCGCCAGATCTCGGCGGAGACCAGGGCCCTGACCGCCCGCGTGCGGGACGGCTCGATCACGCCCCCCGAGCTCTCCGGAGGGACGTTCACCGTCTCCAATCTCGGCATGTACGGGATCTCCAACTTCCAGGCGGTGATCAACACCCCGCAGGCCGGCATCCTCGCGATCGGCGCCCTTGCGGCGAAGCCTGTGGTCACCGACTCCGGCGCGATCGAGTCGCGTCAGCTGATGGGCGTCACCCTCGCCTGCGACCACCGCATCCTCTATGGGGCCGATGGCGCGATCTTCCTCGCCCGCGTGCGCGAGCTGCTCGAGGAGCCGCTCGCCCTGGCGCTCTAGGCGGCAGATGGACCGTTGGATGCTGCGCCGCTCCAAGGGCTAAGAGCGCGCCTGGCGGGCGCCGGAGGGGATGGGGCGGCGACATCACCGTCAACGGCCGGAGTACCGCGAACGATGCGCGACACTGTCTCCATGGACGAGGTGCTGGTCGTGCGCTGCGGCGTGGTCCCCTATCGCGAGGCGCGCGGGATGCAGAAACTGATCGAGGCGGCCCGACAGGCGGGCGAGGTCCCGGACGTGCTGCTGCTGCTCGAGCATCCGCCGGTCTACACGAAGGGCCGCCGCGCCGAGCCGAATGAGCTCGAGATGGGTGAGGACTGGTACCGGATGCAGGGGATCGAGGTCTGCGAGACGGACCGTGGAGGCCGCATCACCTACCACGGCCCCGGGCAGCTGGTCGGCTATCCGATCGTCTCCCTGAAGCCGCACGGCGACAACGTGCACGAGTACGTCAGGAAGCTGGAGCGGTTGATGATGGAGTCGCTCGCCGCGTACGGCGTCGACGCCGAGGTGATGGACGGCCTGACGGGCGTCTGGGTCGGCGGCGCGCCGCCGGAGGGACGGAAGGTCGGCTCCATCGGCGTGCACGTCAACCGGGGCGTCACCACGCACGGGTTCGCGGTCAACGTCAACAACGACCTGCAGCCATTCGAGTGGGTCGTGCCCTGTGGCATCGATGGCTGCCGGATGACCTCGCTCTCTCGGGAGCTCGGCGCAGAGCAGGACATGGACGCGTACATGGACGTGGTGGCCGAGCGCTTCGGCGAGATCTACGGCCGCGAGCCGGCCTCGACGGAGCCCGACGCGCTGGGCGAGCTGCTCCGCGAGTCGGCCCCGGTACGGTAGGAACGATGGCCGAGACGATCGACGAGCGCCTCCACGTCACACGCTCCCGCGCCAACCCGGGCGGCGGCGTGATCGACTCCGACGGCAAGGTCGGGTTCCGCTCCCGCAAGCCGGCCTGGCTCAAGGTCCCGGCCCCCGGCGGCCCCAACTACCGTCGGCTGAAGAAGTCGATCGAGCGGGACAACCTCCACACCGTCTGCGAGGAGGCCAACTGCCCCAACGTCGGCGAGTGCTGGGAACGGGGCACCGCGACCTTCATGATCCTCGGGGACGTCTGCACCCGCCGCTGCGGCTTCTGCAACGTGCAGACGGGCAAGCCGACCTGGAACGACCCCCTCGAGCCGTTGCGCGTCGCCAACCAGGTGAAGCGGATGGGCCTGCGCCACGCGGTGATCACCTCGGTCGACCGGGACGACCTGCCGGACTACGGGGCCGGCGCCTTCGTCGGGGTGATCCGCTCGATCCGGCGAATGGCCCCCCGCTGCAGGGTCGAGGTCCTCACCCCGGACTTCCGCGGCCAGGAGATGCCGCTCGCCAAGGTGATCGCGGAGCGCCCCGACGTCTTCAACCACAACGTGGAGACCGTCCCCAGGCTCTATCCGATGGCACGGCGCGGCTCCGACTTCCTGCGCTCCGCCCGGGTGCTGCGAATGGCCAAGGAGATGGGCGGTGACGAGGTCGTCACCAAGTCGGGCCTGATGGTCGGCCTCGGCGAGGGGTTCGTCGAGATGGTCGAGACGTTCGGGATCCTGCGCGAGCACGGCGTGCAGGTGCTGACCGTCGGCCAGTACCTGCGGCCGACCCAGAAGCACCTGCCGGTGGACCGGTACTGGCATCCCGAGGAGTTCGCGGCGCTCGAGAAGGCGGCACGCGAGCTCGGCTTCGAGTCGGTCGCCTCCGGCCCGCTGGTCCGATCGTCCTACCACGCCGACGAGAGCGCCCGTGAGGTGTGGGGCGATCGAGCCGGGGCCGAGGTCGCCTGAGACAGACTCGAAGTTCGACGACCTTGGTCAGGTCTCGGGCGGAGCCGGTCGCCCGGGCGAAGTAGTCCGCAACAGTCGTTGCGGAGGCGTGTTTCCTCACTCGTAGCCTCGGATCATGCGTTCTCGCCAGCGCAGAAACGTCCTTGCCTTGACCGCCACCGCGGTCGTCCTCGCTCTCGCGGCGGGCCCGCTGGCCGGTAGCGCGTCCTCGCAGGCCGGCTCCACGCCGACGACGGAGGGTGGCGAGAAGCCGAAGAACCCGCTCGCCGGCGACGGGATGTGGATCTGGTACCTGAGCCGCTCCTCGCACGGCAAGCTCGGAGCGATCGCCAGGAAGGCCCACTCTCACGGCATCGAGACCGTGCTGATCAAGTCGGGGGACGGCACGACCTACTGGAGGCAGCTCTCGCCGTCGGTCGTCAGCGGGCTGCATGCGCGCGGGCTGAGCGTCTGCGCCTGGCAGTTCGTCTACGGGCGCAAGCCCGGCAAGGAGGCGCGGATCGGGGCCGCGGCGGTCGCCAACGGCGCCGACTGCCTGGTCCTCGACGTCGAGGGCCAGTACGAGGGACGCTATCCGCAGGCATCGACCTTCATGAGCACGCTGCGGTCACTGATCGGCGCGGACTACCCGCTCGCCCTCGCCAGCTTCCCGTACGTCGACTACCACCCGGCCCTTCCGTTCTCGGTCTTCCTGGGACCCGGAGGCGCGCAGTACAACGTCCCGCAGCTCTACTGGAAGGAGATCGGGACCAGCGTCGACACGGGCTACATCCACACC
>DATGDO010000236.1:0-3529 GCA_035310805.1 Solirubrobacterales bacterium | reverse complement strand
GACGACGATGACCGAGCGGCCCGAGTAGTCGACGCGCTTGCCCAGGAGGTTCTGGCGGAAGCGGCCCTGCTTGCCCTTGAGCATGTCGCTCAGGGACTTGAGCCGGTGGTTGCCGGTCCCGGCGATCGCCCGGCCGCGGCGCCCGTTGTCCACGAGGGCGTCGCACGCCTCCTGGAGCATCCGCTTCTCGTTGCGGATGATGATCTCGGGCGCGCCGAGCTCGAGAAGCCGCTTGAGCCGGTTGTTCCGGTTGATCACGCGCCGGTAGAGGTCGTTGAGGTCGGAGGTCGCGAAGCGGCCGCCGTCCAGCTGGACCATCGGGCGCAGCTCCGGCGGGATCACCGGGACCACGTCCAGGACCATCCACTCGGGCTTGTTCGGCGACTTCAGGAAGGCGTCGACGACCTTGAGACGCTTCACCGCGCGGGCCTGCTTCTGGCCCTTGGAGGTGTTGATCATCTCCTCGAGCAGCTCGCCCTCGGCATCGAGATCGACCTGCTCGAGCAGGTCGCGCACGGACTCGGCGCCCATGCCGCCGCGGAAGTACTCGCCCCAGCCGAACGGTGAGCCGAAGCGATCCTTGAGCTCCCGGAAGGTGGTCTCGTCGTTGATCACGTCCTTCGGCTTCATCTCGGAGAAGATCTTGAAGACCTCGCGGAGCCGCTCGGCGGCCTCGTCGAGATAGGCCTCGGTGTCGGAGATCTCGGCCTCGAAGGTCTTGCGCAGCTCCTTCGCGGTCTTCTCCCGGTCCTCGGCCTTCATCCGCCTCACGTTGGAGACGGTGTCGGCCCAGAGCTCGTCGTCGTCGTTGAAGCCGTCGCTCGTGCCGATCGCCGGCGCCTCGCTCTCCTTGTCGGGAGCGATGCCCAGGTAGGCGAGACGGCGGATCAGCGACTCGCTCAGCTCCTGCGTGCGCTGCTCGCGCTCGCGCTCGTACTCGCCGGCCTGCTTCTCGACCTCCTTCTCGAGCTTGCCGAGGTCCTTCTGGCGGGCCTCCTCGTCGACCCAGGTGATCACCGAGGCGGCGAAGTAGAGGACCTTCTCGAGCTCCTTCGGAGCCATGTCGATCAGGTAGCCGATCCGGCTCGGAACGCCCTTGAAGAACCAGATGTGGGAGACCGGTGCGGCCAGGTCGATGTGGCCCATGCGCTCGCGGCGGACCTTGGAGCGGGTCACCTCGACGCCGCAGCGCTCGCAGACGATGCCCTTGTAGCGGACCCTCTTGTACTTGCCGCAGTAGCACTCCCAGTCCTTGGTCGGACCGAAGATGCGCTCGCAGAAGAGGCCGTCCTTCTCCGGCTTCAGCGTCCTGTAGTTGATGGTCTCGGGCTTGGTGACCTCGCCGGAGCTCCAGCCCCGGATCTTCTTGCCCGAGGCAAGCCCGATCTCGATCGCGTCGAAGTTGTTGATGTCGATCACTTCTTTGCTGCCTCCTCGGCATCGCCACCGTCAGTACCGCCGTCGCCCTCGGCGACGACCTGCTCTTCCTTCTCGTCAGCGGCCTCCGAGCCGTTGCCGCCTTCCGCGCGCACTCCGGACAGCTCGATGCCGAGCTCCTCGGCAGCGCGGAGGAGGTCGTCCTCCTCCTCGCCCATCTCCACTCCGGCGCCCTCCTCGGAGACCACGTTGGCGTCCAGCGCCAGGCTCTGGATCTCCTTGAGCAGGACCTTGAACGACTCCGGGATGGAGGGCTCGGGGATGTTCTCGCCCTTGACGATCGACTCGTAGGCCTTGACGCGGCCGACGGTGTCGTCGGACTTGACCGTGAGCATCTCCTGCAGGGTGTAGGCCGCGCCGTACGCCTCCAGCGCCCAGACCTCCATCTCGCCGAAGCGCTGGCCGCCGAACTGCGCCTTGCCGCCCAGCGGCTGCTGGGTGACCAGCGAGTAGGGGCCGGTCGAGCGGGCGTGGATCTTGTCGTCGACCAGGTGCAGCAGCTTCAGGATGTACATGTAGCCGATCGTCACCTTGCCCTTGTAGGGCTCCCCGGTGCGCCCGTTGTAGAGCTGCACCTTGCCCTCGGCGCGATTGCCGGGGCGCTCGGACCTGTTGATCCCGAGGTCGATGCCGCGCCCGGCGTTCTCCTCCTGCCACTTGACCAGGGCGTTGTCGACGTCCTCGACGGTGGCGCCGTCGAAGACCGGCGTCGCCACGTTGACGCGGCCGCCGTTTGATCCGGCGGCGGTCTTTGTGGCCGCCGAATGAGCTTCCTTGTAGACGGCCGAGCTGTCGTCGTACCAGCCGTTGGCGGCGACCCAGCCCAGGTGGGTCTCGAGGATCTGGCCGATGTTCATTCGGCTCGGCACCCCGAGCGGGTTGAGGATCACGTCGATCGGGGTGCCGTCCTCCATGAACGGCATGTCCTCCTCGGGCACGATCTTGGCGATCACGCCCTTGTTGCCGTGGCGGCCGGCGAGCTTGTCGCCCTCCGCGATCTTGCGCTTCGTCGCGACGTAGACCCGCACCAGGTCGTTGACGCCGGGCGGCAGGTCGTCGCCCACCTCGCGGCTGAAGGTGAGGACGTCGATGACCACGCCGCCCTCGCCGTGAGGCACCTTCAGGGAGGTGTCGCGGACCTCGCGCGCCTTCTCCTTGAAGATGGCGCGGATCAGCTTCTCCTCCGCGGTCAGCTCGGTCTCGCCCTTCGGGGTCACCTTGCCGACGAGCAGGTCGCCGGACTCCACCTCGGCGCCGATCCGGACGATCCCCCGCTCGTCGAGGTTCCTGAGGCTCTCCTCGGAGCGGTTCGGGATGTCGCGCGTGATCTCCTCGTCGCCGAGCTTCGTCGTCCGCGCGTCGATCTCGTACTCCTCGATGTGGATCGAGGTGAGCTCGTCCTCCTTGACGAGGCGCTCGGAGATGATGATCGCGTCCTCGAAGTTGTAGCCCTCCCAGGACATGAAGGCGACCAGGCAGTTCTTGCCGAGGGCGATCTCGCCGCCCGCGGTCGAGGAGCCGTCCGAGAGGACCTCCCCGGCCTTCACCCTGTCGCCGACCGAGACGATCGGGCGCTGGTGGATGATCGTCCCCTGGTTCGAGCGCATGAACTTGTGGAGCTTGTACTCGTCCCGCTTCGAGCCGTAGGTGACCACGATCTGGTCGGCGTCGACCGCGGTGACCTCGCCGTCGTTCTGGGCGATCACGACGTCGCCGGTGTCGACCGCGGCCCGGTGCTCCATGCCCGTGCCGATCAGGGGCGGCTCCGGCTTGAGCAGCGGCACGGCCTGGCGCTGCATGTTCGAGCCCATCAGGGCGCGGTTCGCGTCGTCGTGCTCCAGGAACGGGATCAGGGCGGTGGCGACCGACCAGATCTGGGTGGGCGAGACGTCCATCAGCGTGACCTGCTTGGGCGGCACTGCGGCGGCCTCGTCGTCGCGGCGGCGGCAGATCACGTACTGGCCCTTGAGCTTGCCGGTCTTCTCGTCGACCGGGTGGTTGGCCTGGGCGATGAGCTGCTCGGCCTCCTGCGTGGCGTCGAGGTGCACGACCTCGTCGGTCACCAGGCCGTCCTTCACGACGCGGTAGGGCG
>DATGDO010000235.1:0-4237 GCA_035310805.1 Solirubrobacterales bacterium | reverse complement strand
GCGACGTTCTTGTTGAGGTTATCCTGGATCGTGTTCTGGATCAGCTGCAGCTTCGCCCGCTGGAGCACGTCCGCATCGGTCAGACCCGCCTGGTCGCGCGCCTTCACGTACTCGGCCTGGGTCTTGAACTGCGACTTGATCTGCTGCAGCGACTGCTGGATCTGGGTGTCGGTGAAGCTGAGACCCTCCTTGTGGGCCTCGCCCACGATCCAGGCGATCTGGAGCGCGGTCTGCATCGCCTGGTCCTTGAGCTGCTTGTACTGTGGATCACTGGGCTGCGGGACCGACTGGAGGCCGCTCTGCCTCGCCGTCTGGGCAAGGAAGCGGTTGAAGTTCGCCTTGCTGATCACGCCGTCCTGCGCCAGGCCGGGGATGTCGATGCTGTCGTCATCGATCACGGCGACGTCATTCGAGGGGACGCTCCGGTGGCCGACGCCCACGGCGACACCGACGATCACGACGGTCAGAACGAGCGCTGCGCCGAAGATGATCGCGAGGTTCCGCTTGGAGAGGAATCCGCGGTTCACAGGGGCGGCAGCATAACCGTCATCACCTAAGTCGGCACTAAGCCTGATCGGCCGGCTACGCGGGCGCGGGAGTGACTCGCGCCGTGCCCAGCCCCTCGGCGAGCGCCAGCAGGGCGGCGAGGCGCGCGCCCGCCTCCTCGGGCACCGGAACCGCGATCGTCCGCTCGCGCCATTGGTAGATGGCCTCGGGGATGCGCTCGTGGAGCGAGCCGACCTGTTCGGAGTCCAGCTCGACAGGGGCGACCCGCAGGCGCCCAGCCCGGAACTCCACGATGCGCGCCCCGGTCTCGCCGAGCGTGATCCGCGCCCGCTGCAGGTCGAGCAGGCTCGCAACCGGCTCGGGCAGCTCCCCGAAGCGGTCCTCGAGCTCCTCCCGCAGCGCCCGCAGCTCACCCGGCTCCCGGGCGGCGGCGACGCGGCGGTGAACGTCGATCTTCGCGGCCTCGAACGGGATGTAGTCCGCCGGTATATAGGCGTCGACGTCGACATCGATGCGGACCGGCTCGCGGGACGCTTCATAAACGGATCGCCCCTCGGCCTCGCCGGCGGCGCGCCCTCCCATCATCTCGGCCGCGGCGCGCAGCTCCTTCGCCGCCTCCTCGAGCATCTGGCAGTAGAGCTCGAATCCGACCGCGGCGACGTGGCCGGACTGCTCGTCCCCGAGCAGGTTGCCGGCCCCGCGAATCTCGAGGTCGCGCATCGCCACCCGGAAGCCGGAGCCGAGCTCGGTGTTGTCGGAGAGGGTCGCGAGGCGAGCGGCGGCGTCCGGCGTGAGCGCCTCGGCCGAGGGATAGAGCAGGTAGGCGAAGGCGCGCTCTCGGCTCCGGCCGACCCGACCGCGGATCTGGTACGCCTGAGCGAGCCCGAGCTGATCGGCCCGCTCAACCAGCAGCGTATTCGCCGTCGGGATGTCGAGGCCGGACTCGATGATCGTTGTCGCGACCAGGCAGTCGTGCTCGCCCCGAACGAAGGCGAGCATGGTCGCCTCGAGCACGAGCTCGTCCATCTGACCGTGCGCTTCGGCGAATCGGACCCCGGGGCAGAGAGCGCGGAGGCGCTCTGCGGTCTCGTGCAGCGAATCGATCCGGTTGTGAAGGAAGAAGACCTGACCGCCGCGCTCCTTCTCGCGCATGATCGCCCGCCTGACCAGATCCTCGTCGTAGGGGCCGACGTGGGTGCGGACCGGCCGCCGCCCCTCGGGCGGGGTCTCGATCACCGAGATGTCGCGCAGCCCGGCGAGCGACATCTGCAGCGTCCTCGGGATCGGGGTCGCCGAGAGGGAGAGGACGTCGACCTTGAGCTTGAGCTGGCGCAGCAGCTCCTTCTGCTTCACACCGAAACGCTGCTCCTCGTCGACGACCAGGAGGCCGAGGTCCTTGCCGCGCACGTCCCGCGAGAGCACGCGATGCGTCCCGATCAGGATGTCGACCCTGCCCTCGCCGAAGCGCGCAAGCACCTCCTTGATGTCGGCGGGCTTGCGCAGTCGCGAGACCATCTCGACGTCGAAGGGCGTCTCCGCGAACCGCTCGCGGAAGGTGCCGAAGTGCTGCTGGGCGAGGATCGTGGTCGGCACGAGCATCATCACCTGCTTGCCGTCCGCGGCGGCCTTGTGGGCGGCTCGAAGCGCCACCTCGGTCTTGCCGTAGCCGACGTCGCCGCAGATCAGCCGGTCCATCGGGCGCTCTGACTCCATGTCGGCCTTGACGGCGTCGATCGCGTCAATCTGGTCCGCCGTCTCGCGGTAGGGGAACGCGGCCTCGAAGCTGAGCTGCATCTCGCCGTCCGGCGAGAAGGTGTGGCCCCTGCGGACCTGCCGCTCGGCGTACAGGTTGATCAGCTCTCCGGCCATCGCGTGGGCCGCCCGCCGCGCCCGCGACTTCATGTTCTGCCAGCGCCTGCCTCCCAGGGGGCTGAGCTGCGGCTCGTCCCCGTCCGCCCCGACGTAGCGGCTGATCCGGGCGAGCTGGTCGGTCGGCGCGAAGACCCGGTCCCCGCCGCGGTACTCGAGCTCGAGATAGTCGCGCGTCACACCCGCCAGCGTCTTCGTGTCGAAGCCGGAGAAGCGGGCGATGCCGTGGTCCTCGTGGACGACGTAGTCGCCGACGCGGAGCTCGATCGCGGCGGCGAGCCTGGCGCGGGCGGAGACCGGCGCGACGGCGCGGCGCCGATGGACCAGGCGGCGCTGCGGCACCACCGCAAGCTGCAGCTCAGGGGCCAGGAATCCCTCCCGCAGCCGCGCCTCGGCGAAGCTCACCCCCGGATCCTGCGGAGCCCTCTCCCCCAGGAACGGCACGTCGAGGCGGCTCAGGTTGAAGCGGGTGCGCTCCGCCTCTCCGCGCCCCTCGAAGGCGACGACAGTCCGGTAGCCGGAGCGGATCAGCTTCTCCAGCTCGCCCTCCGCCTCGGCGAGCGTCCGGGAGGGGAACTCGGCCCGCTGCGCCCTGAACGAGTGCTCCTGGCCGGCGTCGGCGCCCAGGGAGAGCCCGGCGCGAGCCTGCAGCGGCTCGGCCACGTCGACGTAGAGGCGGCGGGCGTCCTCCTCGAGGATCGCCGCGGTGACGTCCTCCCAGTGGTCGTGGAGCGCGCCGGGGATCTCCTCGGCGCCCGCGATCACGACCAGTGCCTCAGCCGGGACAAGGTCGAGCGGCGCCAGGAAGCTCCCGGGATCGACGTGGTCGCGATGCTCGGTCGACAGCTCGGTGGCCGGGGCGAGCTCGACTCGCTCCGCGTCCCCGAGGGAGCGCTGGGTGAAGACGGAGAAGCGTCGGAGCGAATCGATCTCGTCGCCGAAGAGCTCGACGCGGATCGCCTGCTCCTCGGTCGCGGGATAGACGTCGAGGATCCCCCCGCGAACCGCGAACTGGCCGCGCTCCTCGACCTGATCGGTGCGGTCGTAGCCAGCGTCCGCGAGCAGCAGCGTGACGTCTTCAAGGTCCACGCTCTCGCCTCGGTGGAGGGCGAGGGTCTCCGGTCTCAGCGAGGGATGCGGGACCTTCTCGGCGAGGGCGATCGCGCTGGCGACCACCACCGCGGAGGGGTCGGCCATCGCGTTCATCGCGGCGATCCGGAGCCCCGCCAGGTGGGGTGGCGGGTCGAGGTGGGACTCGAAGGTGGTTCCGCGGGAGGGATAGATCTGGACCGCGCGGGGCGAGAGGAACGCCTTCAGGTCACCGGCGAGGTCGCGGGCCGAGCGGTCGTCCGCCGCGACCACCAGCACCGGCCCGGACGGGGCGTCGTCCCCGGCGACGATCAGCGCGGCGAGCAGATACGGCCGGATCGAGCTGGAGGCGTAGACGTCGATCGCCTCGTCACCGCGGGAGCGCAGCGCCTTCCGGAGCGCCGCCAGGCGCTCGTTCTGGTTGGCGATCTTCAGCAGCGGTCTCAGGCTCACGGTCTTCGTGCGTGTCGGTGAACCGGGCACGACGAACGCCCGGATCGGCGATCCGGGTCGTCTGCCGGGGCATGGCCCCAGCCCGTTCGAGCTTAGCTACCCGGCCTCGTCTGCCGGGAGGTGGAGTTGGGCTCAGCGCCGATCCTGGTGGGGCAGACCCGGGCCGGTCCGCTGCCAGTCGACCTGACCGCGGCCCTCGTCGGCCGAGCGCTCCACGACGCCGTCCCAACGGTGGAGCATCTGCTTGAGGCGGGCGACGGCCTCAGGGGGATGGGCAGCTACGTCGGCGGCGAGCTCGAGCGCGGCCTCCTCGGTCGCG
>DATGDO010000234.1:0-3103 GCA_035310805.1 Solirubrobacterales bacterium | reverse complement strand
CGAGCAGTGGACGTGCGAGAGGACGTATTCGGGATGGATTCCGGTCTTCATCGCGTTCAAGTCTAGCCAGGCGCCCAAGCACAGCCGGCCAGCGGATCCGACGCCCCGGCCTGGGCGGAGATGTTCGCGGAGGGCCGGGCGAATCCAGTCGATCCGGACACTTTCTGGGACCGGCGACGTGATCTACATCGAGCTGCGGCTCGAGGGGACCGTCCGGGGGTCGTGGATTTCACCGTGTCGCCCCCTTCCCCGCGCCTCCTAAACCGCCTGCGCGAGATCGAGTTGCGGCCCGGGACCTCTGTATCGGGGTTCTTGCGTGCGAGGCTAAGGTACGAGCCGTGGCTGAGACGGGGGACGGGGCTTCCGAGAAGATTTCCGTAGTGCTCGCCGACGACCACGCCGTCGTGCGGAGCGCTCTGCGCCTGATGCTCGAGCGAGAGCCCGGTATCGAGGTCGTTGCCGAGGCCGGCGACGCCGACTCAGCAACCCGCTACGTCAGCGGGAACCGACCCAAGGTGCTGATCCTCGACATCAACATGCCGGGGGGCTCGGGGCTCGCCGCGATCCCCTCGATCCGGGAGCAGTCGCCGGGCACCGAGATCGTCGTGCTTACGATGCAGGACGAGACCGCCTTCGCCCGGGAGGCGCTCCAGGCGGGCGTGCTCGGCTACATCCTCAAGGAGGCCGTCGGTGAGGAGCTGGTCAAGGCCGTCCGCATGGCCGCTGAGGGCAGGACCTACCTGCAGCCGGAGCTCGGTGCGCGCCTGGCCGCCGAGCCCGACGTCGCGATGCCCGACGACCTCTCCGAGCGCGAGCTCGAGGTGCTGCGCCTGATCGCGCTCGGCCACACCAACAACGAGATCGCTGAGCAGCTCTACCTGAGCGTGCGCACCGTCGAATCGCACCGGGCGCACATCCAGCAGAAGCTCGGGATGACCACGCGCTCGGAGCTCGTTCGCTACGCGATCGAACGCGGGCTGATCGACGTCTAGCGGCTGCCAGGCCGCTCCATTTCGGGAGCGAAGGGCGAAGCCCGACGCGACTTCTGCGGAGCGGCCGCTGGCGCCGCGATCTGAGAGCGAAGCCATCAACCTCACCGAGGCGAAGGTGCTGAGGGCGATCAGGATCGGTGGCGGGCGCCGCAGCCACGGCTCAGGCGGGCGCAGCGAAACATGCCCCGGAACCTGGTGACGGGGAGGGACGCAGAGGACGTCGCCGCCTTCGTCAGCGCGTCGGGACCGGGCGTGGGAGCTCCCTAGCAGGCTCTTCCTCCGCGAAAACGAACGGCTGCCGCGGCCGGAGGGCGCCGGACGGCGGACGCCTACGACGTTCATCCTTACGCGCCATGATCGACCTCCACTGCCACATCCTGCCCGGGATCGACGACGGGTCGCTCGACCTGACGGACTCTCTGGCGATGGCGCGGGTGGCGGCCGGGGACGGGATCGAGGTGATCTCGGCAACGCCTCACATCCGCCACGACCACGACGTCCGGATCCCCGAGCTTCCCGACCGGGTCGAGGAGCTCAACGCCGAGCTGCGCCGCTACGACGTTCCGGTCGAGGTCGTCACCGGCGGAGAGGTCGCCGAGACAGTCCTCGACGGGCTCGACGAGGAGGAGCTTCGCGCCGTCTCGCTGGGCGGCCGAGGCTGGATCCTGCTGGAGCCGCGGCCCGGACCGCTGAGCGACTCCCTGATCGAGGCGGTGGGACGGCTGCGGGACGCCGGATTCCGCGTGCTGATCGCGCACCCCGAGCGCCACCTCTCCGCCGATCTCCCCGAGCGGATCGTCGGCCTGATCGAGGCCGGCGCGCTGGTTCAGGGCACCGCAGCCTTCCTGGCCGGTGGCCCCGCGCGCGAGGGAATGCTGGCGCTGGCGAGGCGCGGCCTGATCCACGTCCTCTCGAGCGACGCCCACTCGTCGCACGGCGGCAGGCCGCTGCGAATCTCGCCCGGGCTGGCCGCCCTCGAGGAGGTCGAGTCACTGCGCCCTCACATCGATTGGATCGCCACCGAGGCGCCCTTCGCGATCCTGCGCGGCGACCATCCCGAGCCCCCGTACCCGGCCGCCTAGGCACGGCGGAGCTCGACCTCTCGAGCGAGCTCCTCGACCTCGCGCCGGGATCCGGTGCCCAGGCCGTGGTGGAGGAAGTTGACGGCGCCCGCGCCCGCGCCGAGCACCATCGCCTCCGGCAGGTCGCTGCCCCAGGAGAGGGCCGCCGCGATCGCGCCCATCATCGTGTCTCCACAGCCCTCGCGAGAGCCGGCCTCGAGCTTGGGCGGGATCAGCTCCCAGGCCTCGTCCCCGAGCAGCGCCAGGGCCGGATCCCCCGCCCTCGTCACGAGGACGTTGCGGGCGCCCAGGTCACGGAGCTTCTTGGCCGCCGCTCGCAGGCGCTGCGGCGTGTCCACCGGCCCGGCCACGTAGGCCGCGAGCTCCCAATCGTTGAGCTTGACCAGCTCCGGCTTGGCCGCGGCGGTCGGCTCGAGCCTCGGACTGGAGAGATCGGCGATCACCCGGACGCCGGCCGCGCGGGCGTTGGCGACCAGATTCCCGTAGACGTCGAGCGGCATCGCATCGCCGGGGTAGGGATTGCAGATCGCGAGCAGGTCGCTCTCCATCGCGGCGGCGGTCGTGGCGGCGACCAGCTCGTCGGCCTCGTGCCTCGACGGCGGCTCGACGTAGGCCTGCGCGAGCACCTCGCGCTCGCCGCTCCTGCGGTCGGTGACGTAGCAGCCGCTGGAGGAGTGCGAGCGGACCAGGCGGCGTTCGCCGGGGAGCCGCTCGAGCAGCGGCTCGAGCACGGTCCCGGTCTCGCCGCCGATCAGCGAGCAGAGCACCGGCCAGGCGCCGAGCTCACCGGCCATCCTGCTCAGCCAGACCCCTTGGCCGGCCGGATGGCAGTGGACGTCGTCGCGGCCCTCCCCGCGGGCCTCGATGGTCACGCTCAGCATTGGGCTGGGCGCGAACACGGCGATCCGGCCGGAGGGATCGGTCATGGCCGAACCCTACGGTTCACCACCGATGACTCGCAGGCTGCTGCTCGCCGCCGCGTCGATCGCCCTGCTCGCGATCGCGTTCGTGGTGATCCACTACGTCTTC
>DATGDO010000233.1:0-5890 GCA_035310805.1 Solirubrobacterales bacterium | reverse complement strand
TTCGGCATGTACTGGAACCTGCCCGGGATCGAGATCGCTGCACCCTCGGGGGCGAGGGAGGTCAAGGGCCTGCTGACGACCGCGATCAAGTCGGACAACCCGACGATCGTGCTCACCCACGCTTTCATCTACGGCGCCGAGGACGACGTCCCCGAGGGCGACTTCGAGATCCCATTCGGCGAGGCGAACGTCGTGCGCGAGGGCGGCGACGTCACGATCGTCGCCTGCTCGATGATGACCTCGATCGCCCGCGGCGCCGCCGAGGAGCTGGCCGGCGAGGGCATCAACGCCGAGGTGATCGACCTCCGCACCCTGGTTCCGCTCGACGAGAAGACGATCCTCGACTCGGTCGCCAAGACCGGGCACCTGGTCGTCACGGACGAAGGGCGAATGCGCTGCGGCTTGGCCTCCGAGATCGCCGCGCTGGTGAGCGAGAAGGGGCTCGATTCCCTGAAAGCGCCGATCGCCCGGGTGGCGCGGACCGACGCTCCGGTGGCCGCCAACCAGATCCAGGAGGAGTACATCGCGCCCACCGCGGAGAAGATCGTCTCGGCGGCGCGGCAGGTCGTCGGCGAAGTCCCGGCAGCGGCCGCCTAGAGCGGCCGGGCGCCGGTGGTGGTCTCGCAATGGCGCTGAGCAAGATCGAGCACGTCCTGGTGCTCACCGAGGACATCGAGGGGACCCGGGACTTCTACCGCGAGGCCCTCGGGCTCGAGGTCGGCGAGCGCCCGCCGCTCGAGTTCCCGGGTTACTGGCTCTACGCGGAGGGGGTGCCGTGCATCCACGTCGCCGATCGCGAGGCCTACACCGCGCACTCGGCCACCCTCGGGACGCCCGCTTCCCGGCCCGCGGAGAGCACCGGCGCGCTCGACCACCTCGCCTTCTCGGGCGACGACGACGAGGAGGCGCTCGCGCGCCTCGAGCGCTACGGAATCGAGGCGAAGCGGAACACCGTGCCCGGCATCGGCATGCGGCAGCTGTTCTTCAAGGACCCCAACGGGATCAAGATCGAGATCAACGTGATGCCCCCTGAGGGCGGCAAGGAGGATTGAAATGGCCACCGACAACGGCGTCGAGCTGATCGGTGCGTACTGGACGACGGCGGGGCCGACCCAGCCGCACACGGGCCAGGAATGGAGCAACTTCGACTTCGGGCTGCGCTGCGAGAAGGCGGCCGCGGCGGGGATGAAGGGGATCGGGATCTGGCACGCCGATCTGCGCCACGTCCTCGAGGCCCGGAGCCTCGAGGACGTCAAGAGGCTGCTCGAGGACAACGGCCTCACCTACCTGGAGCTCGAGTTCATCTGGGGGTTCTTCGAGGACGAGGACAGCGAAGGCCGCAGGGAGTCCGATCAGCTTCGTGACCTGCTGCTCGAGGGTGCCGGCGCCCTGGGCGCTCACCATGTCAAGGTCGGGAACATCCCCGGCGTCCCCTGCGAGCTCGACAAGGTCACCGAGCGCTACGGCGAGCTCTGCGCCCACGCCGCCAAGCTGACGGACGCGGTGATCGCCTATGAGTTCATGCCCTTCGACGTCAACGTCGACAACCTCGATGCCGCCCTCAAGGTGGTCGAGGGGGCCGGCGCCGAGAACGGCGGCCTGGTGATCGACACCTGGCACATGGCGAAGCTCGGCATCGCTCCCGACGACCTGAAGCGCATTCCTCTCCCGTACCTGACCTGGGTCGAGCTCAGCGACGGGAAGTTCGAGTGGATGGAGGACCACATCGAGGAGACCACCAGGTTCAGGAAGCTGCCGGGCGAGGGCGAGTTCGACATCCGCGGCTACATCCGGGCGGCGCAGGAGATCGGCTACGACGACGCCTGGGGGATCGAGGTGCTCTCCGACGAGCTGCGCGCCGAGCCGATCGACGAGATGTACAGGCATGCGTTCGAGGCGACGATCTCGCAGTTCCAGCCGGTCGCGGCCTGACGGGATCGCGTGAGCACCACGAAGACCAAGGCCGCCCTCGACGCCGAGGGCGCGCTGAGGCTGCTGCAGACGATGTGGCGGATCCGCCTCTTCGAGGAGCGCGTCGGCCAGCTCAAGCGCGCCGATCAGGTCCACGGCCTGATCCATCTGAGCGTCGGCCAGGAGGCGGTCGCCGCAGGCGTCTGCGGCCAGCTGCGCGACGACGACAACGTCTACTCCGGCCATCGCGCCCACGGCCATGCGATCGCCAAGGGCGCCCCGATGGACAGGGTGATGGCCGAGCTGATGGGCCGCGAGGACGGCCTCTGCCACGGGCTCGGCGGCTCGATGCACCTGGTCGACACGGAGCACGGGCTGATGGGCGCGACCGGGGTGGTCGGAGGCAACATTCCGATCGCCCTGGGCAGCGCCCTGGCGGCTCAGCTGGACGGCGGCGACCAGGTGACGGTCGTCTTCTTCGGCGATGGCGCGGTGCAGGCCGGGCACTTCAACGAGACGATCAACCTCGCCACGCTCTGGGGCCTGCCGCTGATCCTGGTCTGCGAGAACAACGGCTTCGCGGAGTTCACGCCCCGTTCCGCTCACACCAAGGTAGAGCGGGTGAGCGAGGTGGTCGCCCCCTACGAGCTGACGCGCGAGACCGTGGACGGCAACGACCTGGGCGCTGTCTGGGAGGCCTTCGGCCGGTTCCTCGCCGCGGTGCGCAAGCGCGAGGGTCCGGTGCTGCTCGAGTGCCTCACCCACCGGCTGCGCGGCCACTACGAGGGCGACCCCGCGCACTACCGCGAGGCGCTCGCCGCCGAGGAGTGGCGGAAGAGGGATCCGATCCTGCGCTTTCAGCGGTCGGCCGCCGAGGCCGGCTGGCTCGACGATCAGGCCGCGGCGGCGGTGGAGGCCGAGGCGCGCGAGGCGGTCGAGGCCGCGGTCGAGTTCGGCAGCGCCAGCTCGTTCCCCTCGCCGGAGCTCGCGGCCCGGATGGTCTACGCCGAGTCGGAGGCGGGCTGATGGCGCAGACCAGCTTCGTCAAAGCCGTCAACGCCACGCTCGCCGAGTCGATGCGGGCGGACGAGAACGTGCTGGTGATCGGGGAGGACGTCGCCGAGGGGGGTCCCTACACCGTCACCGCCGGCCTCGCGGAGGAGTTCGGCACCGAGCGCGTCATCAACACCCCGATCAGCGAGGCGGCGATCTGCGGCGTCTCGATCGGCGCCGCTCAATCCGGCAAGCGGCCGGTGCTGGAGATCATGTTCATCGACTTCGTCACCCTGGCCCTCGACCAGCTCGTCAACGCCGCCGCCAAGGCCCACTTCATGTCCGGGGGGCAGCTCCGGGTGCCGATGGTGCTGCGGACCCAGGGCGGTGCCGGCTCGCGGGGCGCCGCCCAGCACTCGCAGAGCCTCGAGGCCTGGCTCACCCACGTCCCCGGGCTCAAGCTGGTGATGCCGAGCAGGGCCGCCGACGCGGCCGGGCTGCTCCGCAGCGCGATCGCCGACCCCAATCCCGTGGTCTTCGTCGAGCACAAGAACCTCTACTTCCGCAAGGAGGAGGTGCCCGAAGATCCCGAGCCGGTGGAGATCGGCAGCGCGCGGGTCGCGCGTCAGGGCTCCGACGTGACGATCGTCGCGCTCTCCCGGATGGTCGGCGAGTCCCTCGCCGCCGCCGAGCGCCTCGCCGCCGGCGGGATCGAGGCCGAGGTGATCGACCCGCGCACGCTGGTCCCGTTCCCGCTCGAGGCGGTGCTGGAGTCCGTCCGGCGCACCAACCGGCTGGTCGTCGCCCACGAGGCGGTTGAGCACGGCGGCTTCGGCGCCGAGATCGCCGCCGAGGTGCAGAACGCCGCCTTCGACGACCTCGACGCCCCGATCGAGCGGGTCGGCGCCCCCTTCGAGCCGGTCCCGCTCAGCCCGCCGGTCGAGGACGCATACCTGCCGGGAGCCGACGAGGTCCACGCGGCCGCGCGCGCCACGCTCGGGCTGGCGCCAAGATAGCCGCGATCTCCGCAGCAAGCGGCGCCTTCCCTCCAATGTACGGCGGGATGCGGTGGCTGGGATGATCGGTGGGCGATGCATGCGTTCCGCGAGGGCAGGTTCCGGCGGTCGCGGCGGCAGGCCGTCACGATCGCCCGGGCGATCCGCGCCGGACGCGCACGCGCGAGGGCGACACCGCCTCAGCTGCGACGCGTCGACGGCTCGGCGTTGCGCGACCTTGTTGCCGACGCGGCGGCGGCGGACGCTGAGCTTGTTGAGATCGCCGTCAACCGGCCGCTGTGGACGGCCACCAGCGTTCGGGTCGCTGCTGGCGAGCAGGTGACCTGGCTCGCCTGGGGCTTCGCCTATCTGGTCAAGTCGCTCGGCATCGGCGCGCGGCCGCGCAATCTGCTGCGTGGCCGCGTTGATGGAGGCGCCATCCGGACGAGCGCGCGCGACACGATGACCTTCAGCGCCGACCGCAGCGGCAATCTCGAGCTCGCGAGCGGGTTCCCAGGCGAGATGCGGCAGGACGGATCGATCGCGACGGATCGGATTCCGTACCGGGTGATGAGAGGAGAGCTCGCGGCGGTGGTTGCGCGATGGGAGCCTGGGACGAATCCGCGCGAGGCGCTCGAAGCGATCGCCGGACGCGACCAGTCCGGGTTGTGCGCCGCCGAGGCCGCGCGGCTCGCCGACCCGCCGAAGCCCCCGCGGGGATGGCACCACCATCCGCTCCTCGGCGAGGCGGAGGTCTACGTGCCCTCCGAGGCCGGCATCGCCGCCGACGTCCGCGAGACCGTCGGGATCGTCCGCCGGCCGGCCGAGGCGCCGCTCACCCCCACGCTCCGGCTGCGCTGGTCCTGGCGGCTCGACGCGCTCCCGTCGCAGCTTCCGGAGGACACGGCCCTCACGCACGACTACCTCAGCGTCGCCCTGGAGTTCGACGACGGCATGGACCTGACCTGGCAGTGGAGCTGCGCGCTCCCCGAGGGCCTCGCCTATCGCTGTCCGCTCGACCACTGGCGCCACCGCGAGACACACGTCGTCGTGCGCAGTGGCCCGGCCGACCTGCGCCGCTGGGTCGACGAGGACCGGGTCGTGCTCGCCGACCATCAGGCTGCGATCGGCGGGGCAGCGCCGGCGCGGGTCGTCCGGGCGTGGCTGATCTCCGTGAGCTTCTTCCAGCGCGGCGAGGGCCGCGGGGAGTTCGGGCGCATCGAGCTGGTCGACGGCGAGGAGACCGTCCGCGTGCTCTGAGGGCGCGCCGCGAGGCCTTCACGGCGCCCACCTCAGGAGGGATATCTGTCAAATAGCTTGTTTCTTTCGCCCCCTGCTTATAGGGTGCGTGGCAGTGGCGGAGAGGAGCTGGCTGATCCTGGACGAAGGCCGGGCCACGGCCCTCGCCGCGCTCTGCGAGTCGCTCGTGCCGGGCTCCGCCCGGGTCGAGCCGGCCGTCTACATCGACGCGAAGCTCGCGGGGGCGGATGAGGGAACGCGGGCGGCGACGCTGGCGGCGATCGACGCGCTCGCCGACTTCGCGGAGGAGGGCGCCGAGGACCTCGCTGGGCGGACGATGACGCCCGACTTCCTGATCCTGCGGGCGCTCGCGATCGAGGCCTACTACAGCGACTTCGTGGCGCCGGGGGCCGAGGGCCCCGGCGCCTGGGAGGAGATCGACTTCCGCTTCCCGCTCGCCGACCGGATCAGGCACGAGTGGTCCTACCTCGGGGTGCCGGGTTGAGCGAGCGCGTCGACGTCGTCGTCGTGGGCTCCGGGGCGGGTGGCGGCGTGGTCGCGGGCGAGCTCGCCCAGCGCGGCCGGAAGGTCCTGCTGCTCGAGGCCGGCCCGCACCGGACGGCCGCGGACTTCACCCGCTGGGAGGCGCACGCCGCCCACGAGATCTGGTGGCCCTTCAGGCAGGCGCTGATCGACGGTGGCGCGGGCGGCGCTGTGCCGCTGTTCGCCGGGCGCTGCGTCGGCGGCACGAC